>JAKSMD010000031.1 GCA_024400815.1 Bacteroidales bacterium
TTGATTTGCTGAGGCGCAGCCAATCTTATTCAAAATTGTATCTTTGCAACGATTTATAAAACTGTATACATAGAGTCTGAAGTACAGGTTATGTTGTGATTCGCTTTCAAAGATTGCGCAAGCCGAACGCAAACAAGCTTTGCATGATTTGCTGAGGCGCAGCCAATCTTATTTAAAATTGTATCTTTGCAACGATTTATAAAACGCCGACCAGGTGAACCAGCCAACCAGCCAAGTTGTGATTCGCTTTCAAAGATTGCGCAAGCCGAATGCAAACAAGCTTTGCTTGATTTGCTGAGGCGCAGTCAATCTTATTCAAAATTGTATCTTTGCAACGATTTATAAAACAGTGTAAACGAAGTTCACGGAGAATTCGCAGTTGTGATTCGCTTTCAAAATTGTATCTTTGCAACGATTTATAAAACATAAGGAAAAAAAGCTTTTCAACGAACTGGTTGTGATTCGCTTTCAAAATTGTATCTTTGCAACGATTTATAAAACAAGCCGAACTGCTGGTGATGAAACTCACCCGTTGTGATTCGCTTTCAAAATTGTATCTTTGCAACGATTTATAAAACTTCACAACCGTTCATTGACAGACTGACAAGGTTGTGATTCGCTTTCAAAATTGTATCTTTGCAACGATTTATAAAACTAGATGGAATCGGTTTTCAAAACCTCATGTGTTGTGATTCGCTTTCAAAATTGTATCTTTGCAACGATTTATAAAACCGTGGTAGATGTGTTTTTTACTGTTTTCGTGTTGTGATTCGCTTTCAAAATTGTATCTTTGCAACGATTTATAAAACACTTTACGATGTTTATGTTGTTGATGTGTAGTTGTGATTCGCTTTCAAAATTGTATCTTTGCAACGATTTATAAAACGCATTGACTGCGCCAACGAGCGCCCGAATGTTGTGATTCGCTTTCAAAATTGTATCTTTGCAACGATTTATAAAACGGGAGTTGTAGCAGCCTATAACATAAGAAGTTGTGATTCGCTTTCAAAATTGTATCTTTGCAACGATTTATAAAACAGACTCTGTGAAAAAGATTGAATTACAATTTGTTAGATGGTGTCTGTGAAAAAGAAAAAATAAGTTTTATAAGCATCAAAAAGAAGGATTCCAGAATGTTTTTCATATCTTGGAATCCTTTTCTGTTTTGTTGCGAAATGCGTCTTTTTTTTCAAAAAACTCCGAAATCAGAATAATTCTAACTGCTGGGGAACGGGCTCTGCACTTTGTGATTTTTTACCATAAAACAGTTCAATGCTCCCAAATTGTTTGTCGGTGATGCACATAATCCCTACGTGACCATATTCTGGAAGTGACTTTTTAACGCGGTTGATATGAACATCTGCGTTTTCCATACTGGGACAATGCCGAACGTATATAGAGAACTGGAACATATTGAAACCGTCTTTGATAAGTTTCTTTCGAAAATCGGCGGCAGCTTTCCGGTCTTTCTTGGTCTCTGTCGGCAAATCGAAAAATACTAAAACCCACATAATTCGGTATTCGCTGAAACGGTCCATAAATGGCTGTTAAAAAGGCGTGTCAAACGGTCTGTCAAGAATGGATATTTTGGGATATAGAATGATTCTGGCCTCACCCGAGTAGCACTTGTGCAAGGATGTGATGGTTTTGCCAGCGGCTACCATCATTGGACTGCGACTTCCACCAATGTTGACTTCCATAACGGGTATTTGCAGAAATTCGGCTTTGATTTCACGAGTCAGTTCCTTTTGGTTGGGGAATTCTGCCATAATCTGTTTGACTTTGTGATCTACGATAGGACGGTAGGGCTCCATGATGTCATCAGCCAGGCAGTAGGCATTGTAGCGATTTCGATGATGAATACCAAGTGTAGGAAGGAATCCTCCGCAGACTAATGCGCGTGCGATGATGGCTCTCAAAATGGCATATCCGTAATTGAGGAAGTTGTTGGGGTAGTCTCCATCGCGCTTGCGGGTGAATTCTGGGATTTCTGGGAACATGTTGGCCCAATAATAGGCGGCGGCACGGGCTTCTAAATTGTCAGAATCTCCGCTTTTTACGGAACCCGCCCATTTGGCCATATTGCCGGTTTCACATTTCGTGTATTGCTTCAATATGGACATTTGGTTTTCAATTTTACGAGCAATAGTCTGCTGCCAAAGTTGTTTCTTCAAAGGCAGCGAGGCGTTGAGTTGTTCCGTGTAGCGTTCCTGTTGGATGCTGTGTCCCTCCAAGGGCAGCAGCATTCCGTAGGGCATGCTTCTACTGTCGCAGGTGATGACGGCGCAGTCGTTGTCGAGCAACTTCTCCAACAGCGCTTGAGTGAGTGTGATTTGTTTGTGGTCTAACAGCACAATGCCGATGTCTTCAATAGGAATGGTGCGACAAGCATCCTTTTTGAAAGAGTCGGGTAGGGCGTCATTTTTCTCCACGGCTGGCAATTTGATAACCAATTGCTCATCTTTCAACGATAGATAGGCGGGATTTCCAAAGTAGAGGGTACGTTTAATCATTATTCTTTTAAAGATTTTTCGGATATGGGTAGGAAATTCTCAGGTGTAGATACTGGATGTCCGATTTCCTTTTCAGTGGCTTCACGGGCAACGCCAGCGACTTTGCCTCCGCGTTGAGCCACTTTTTTATTTTCATCAAAGGAGTCAGGTTCTTCTTTCTCAGAAATTTCGGTGGTGACCCGTTCTCCGAGCATCGTGAAAATCAGTTCTAAGTCGTTCATGTGGTCGCGCAGGTTCTGGTTCTTTTTGGTGAGTCCTTTGAATTCTTTGTATTCAGAAGGAGTCATGCCGAAGGTAGCTTTGCTGATTTCTGCGGTAAGAATAGCGTAATCTCGTTCTTCAGTAATGCCGCGTTTCTTCCATTCGTCAGTCAGGTTCTGTCGGATGGCGATGCCCCGCAGCCGTTTGTCAATCCACTCTTTTGGGTAACCTTTCTTCTCATAAAGTTCTTTCATCCGTTCCTGTGCCAGTTCCGGATTCTCTATTTCCTGCAATCTCTCGTAGCCCACTTGTGACAACCAGAGTTTGAAAGGTTCAGCTTTGGGTGACGGAATGGACTGGATGATGCGGAGCAGTCCTTTGACATTGGCGGATTGTACTTTTCTTTTTTTACCATCCAATGCTATCATTTCTATGGGGGTACAAATTGTACCCCAGTAGGATTGGAGAATTGGGTCCCTCTTTTTCATTTTTTTGATGTACTGCTTAGGGTCTGCTGAGTCGGTCAGTGCCTCCACTACATCAACAACGGAAAAATACCATTGCTCTTCGTCTTCATTCCAAACGGAACGAATCTCTTTTTCTTGAAACAACTTAATGTTACTCATAATTTTGTGTTTGGGGTTAATGAATAAGTTGGTTATTCCACGCTACAATAATATTCTTTATTAATACTCTCCTACGGATACAATTTGACCAATGTGATTGATGCGAACTTTGACAATCTTGTCTAATCCATTAGAACTTCTGAAGTCAACCCAGGTGGTTCCTTTCATTTGGTAGTCCATATCCACCGAAGTCTCTAGATGGTGACGGAAAACGTAATTTTTATATGAAAACTTTTGTACGCGATACAAATTAGGACTAATCAGAGCGTAGTTAACAGGATTCAGAAGGTCAATGTCATTCGGGTTAAAACCAGTTTCTTCATTGGGGAAGACAAAGTATTCGTTTTGTTTCATCGTGAATAAAAATGTCCAGCCTTCATTTTGCTTGAATGTTTTATCGATAATGGGCAAGCCTTGTCGAGCGCGCTCGGTGGCTTCGAAGAAAGAGACGATTTGTTCTTGCAAATTCCCATCGGCATCTTTGTAAATTGCCATGTGATGGTTGTTGCCGGTATTAACAAAATCCACCGGTTGTTTGTTTCCATTTTCATCTAAAATGAAATCTCCGTTATGGTCTTTTTTATCGTGCAAGGCAATAGCATTGCTAATACCACTGATGGTAACTCTTTTGATTGAAATACCTTTTTCTTTGTTCAACCATATTGGGTTTTCATCCAAATTGGAAAAAGCTTTTTTGGCATCGCCATTATATTCAGCAAGGCGTTCTGTCAAGATTTCTCGTATTTGTGCATCCATCACCTTTTCAATTTTCAAATCAGGAGAAATGGCCTTGCGAATGGTGTAAACTTGTTCGAAGCAAACGGTTTTAACTTTGTCGGCCAGCTTGTGTGTGTGGCTTTCATCTAAGAAGATAGGATTCTTTTCCAAAGTGTTTTTCCCAGTAAAGGCTTTCTTTGCGTCTCCATCAAATTCAGCTAAGCGTTTTAGCAATGCTTCACGTTCGATTTTAATGGCTACGGTTTTGATCTTTTCTTCAGTGAAAGAAGCGTTCACTTTTTCCAATTTAGTAGCATATTGTTTCATGCTGCCATAAATGGTTTCCAAGTGAAGTTGACCACGAGGCGTCAACTGTACTTTTTTATTGACACCACTTTTCTTTTTCGTTTTATTGGTGTTTTTAGTAACTACCTTGTTTTTAGCTTTTATGGAAACAAGGGTGTTCTCTAAATGCTTCTTTGCCTCAGTTCGGAAAATGTCCAAAGGCATAGGAGGTACAAAACGCAGCTTGTTATTGCTGTCGCGATAAAGTTCTTTATGTTCAATAGCATGAACAACTTTGGCTCGATCTTTTGCAGGAATGTCTAATGTGTTGTAGTCGCGTAGATTGATATAGTCATCAGTCCCTTTTTCTAAACGAGCATTTAAGTTGTTGAGATATTGGATATGACTGCGTTTTGTAAAAGCAATAGTCAATGCATCCATAGCATGGTGACGATGGTCATTGCGCTTAGTCCAATCTTTGATATGTCGGATTTGCCGGCCGTCCTTATCTTGGTAATACTCTGTTAATCCTAATTTGTTGTATTTGTCCCAGTTCAACTCCTGCATGATATCAACCAATTGCCAATCTTCACGCAATCGGTCTGTAATGCTTCCAGAGGTCGCTACAACATCTCGTACCAGCTCCTTAAGCATTTCTTGGGCCTTCTTGGCAATGTATTGGGAGTCTCGCAAGTCGCGTTCAATAAATCCATCAGGAATTTCAGTGCCCTTCATGATGAGTTTCTTGTATTTTGTCTTGCTGATTTTTCCGCTATTCATCATTTCTTCTACACGTAAAAGATATTGCTTGGTGTAATCTTCGCCATATTTGTTCAGGATGAAATCGTATGCGGTGTCATTGCTTTTTTCAATATTGATAGATCTGCTCTCTAAAGTTTTGTTGGAAAAAGAATCGTCAAAAAGTCGTGACTGTGGGATGATGTGCTCAATATCAAATTCCTTAGTGAATATTTTTTCTTTAGGAATATAGGTATTGGAATAGAGCGTTTTGAAGCCGTTGAATTCCAACTCTTTGTACAATCTATAGCGAACAATATCGTTACGACTGACGTGTGGAATGCCAAATTCTGATTCCAAAATCTTTTTGTATTCTTCGTATTCTTTGTTACTACTGTTTATTACCTTGGTGAGTTCTTCCCTTTCCTTGGCGCTTTTCTTTAATTCTCTTGCAAGTTCGATATGTATTTCATCTGGTTTACCATATTCGTCAATAGCCGCATTAACGACATTAATCATTTGGTTTAGAATTTTCTCAACGACTGGATTGCGTAAACTGTTTTTGGGTAGAATATCCAAATGCTCTTTCAGTGGTTTGTTATCTAATTCCTCTTTGGTTAGAGAATCTTTAGAGTGATTATAACCAGCAAAAGCACAGGCTTCGCTATACTCACTGCCATCCTTCATATAGGGAAGGATCTTGCGCATCGCTTTTGAACTTAAACTGCCATAGTCTGGTTGGAAAGAAGTATGGGCAATGATTTTTGCAGAATTTTTATCAAAACCATATAAAGCGGAAATCTTTTCAATCAATTTCTCATCACCTGTTGTTGAACCGTCTCCTTCAAAAGAATAAAGAAGATGCCAAAGCATATACATGGGTTGTCTTTCTAAAGAGTCGCCTTCCAAATCTGAATTAAAGTGGAGAATATCCGTGTTAAATCCAAGAACGGCAAAGATATCAGTGACAGTCTGATAGATTTTGTCCGCAGGCATTTTGGCGAAATCGAAATCCCCGTGTCCACTTAATTCAATAATGGTTTGATATGCTTTGAAAAGTTCGGCTTGAGTACGGTTGCCTTCAATCTCTTTGTAATTGAGGTCTAATTCTTTATAGTTGTCATAAAGGAGTTTGAGTGCATCTTGTTTTGATAATTTAGCCTTTATAGAGAGTTCATTATACAAAGTCTGTTTTTCGTCTAAGTAAAGAGGTCTGCGTTCGTACCCTTTACCAAAGACTTCAATGTTGTTGAGGACTTGCCATATCTTGAATTCCTGAAATAAAGGAGATGATTTTGGGCAAACTCGATAGCCGATTGTTTTTATTTTTTTCTTGCCTTCAATTTCGACTTCAATTTTTCGGCTTTCTAATTCGCAAAATGAGATAAGTCCCTTTTGAGATTTCAGTGCCCTTTGATAGAAAATAACAACATCACGGATTTCCTTTTTTAGTTCAGGAGTGAGTTCTGGATGAAACTTTGCTTGAGTTTCCCAAATAGTTTCAAACTCATTCAAATAATCTTGGCGATAAAAAACTTGGTTGGTTAGACTGTAGTTTGGATTCTTGTCTAATTCTGCCATTTGGTATTGCCCAACAGTCTGTCTGTTGAAAAACAACTCTTTACTTCTATCGCTGATGGCTCCCAGATAACCGCTGGAGTTGTTGATTTGGGAATTAATCTTTTGAAGGACGATAGCAAGTCTTTCTAAATCCAATTGCTCGGTTAGAGCTTCTACGCGCCATTTGTAGTTCTCAATGAGTTGGTCTTGGCGTTTGCCTTCTCTTTTAATGCCAACAATATTAAATGGCTCTCGGCAAATAACCCAAGTCTGTTTTTCATTTTTATTTTGGAGCCAATTCATTTTGCAAATCGGAACGATAGAAATCAATTTTAGTATTTTTGTCTGAAGAAATTAGTTGAAAAAGGTATTGTCCTGGAGTCAGATTCTCTTCATAAAGTTTTTTCGCAACTTCCATACCATCAATGATAGTTCCGTCCTCTTCTGCTGATTTTGATTTCCTACTGCTTTTGTAGCCGCGTTTCTTATTGATCATCAAAAGGACACGGGCAAATTCTTCTAATGATATTTCCTCTGTAGCAGCTTTTGCTCTCAATCGGTATGTCTGAAAAGTAGTTCTATTGCCGTTTTCAGCGAGGATGGTGTCGTCATTGATGAAATGATGTTCTTTTAATATATCAATGAGAGCTTCTCTTCTTAATTTGAAGCGCTGTAGGTTTCTGCGCATACTTCTTTTAAGTGTGCGATCGGCATTTGTAGTAATACTTTTGCCTTTTTCAAAGTTGGTTTGTTCATCAACCGTAAGTGGATTAACGCGTACTCCCGTTCTTACGATTTCAGAATTTTCATCCTTCGTTTCTGCTTGTTTGATGTATGCCCACCCGATTGAGCCGACACCTAAATCCAATCCTAAAATTTTTTTCATATCTTAAATATTTTGTAATTGCTTTGTCTTGAGTAAATTGAAGAAATTTTGTATTCTGTTTTATTCGTGTACAAATTTACAAATTATTTTTTTTGTTATGTTGAGTGTTCTTGTTATTTACTTTTTTTCTATTTTTGCCGCACAATTTTGAAGCGAATCACAATAAGGATTATTCCGTTGTGAAAACATCTAAAGCGGGGCATTAGTGCCTCGTTTTTTTTTGCGACTGCAAATAACGGAAATGCCAGTGACAACTTTTGTCACTGGGAGATTTTTTTCAATAAAAATATTTTTATCCTTTTATTATTTCAAGCATCCGGCGAGCTTGAAGTAGAGGTCGGGGAAGACGATGTTGGCGTTGCCGTTGCGGCCGATGTGGTAGAGCGCTTTGTTGCACTCGTCGGTCATGAGCGTGATGTGCTTAATATTGAGCATCCCTTGGAATTGGGCGATGATGCGTGCTTCTTCTTCGGTGGATTTGAGCATCTCGCCATTGCCTGTGTTGGCAATGAGAATGTCGCGCAATAACTTCAGCAATACTGCAATAAAGGATTTCTGTTGCTCCCGACTGGTCTTGGCAATCTTGTCGAATTCTTCTATGACTCCTTCGTAATTGACGACCTGCAAGGGCTGTTGCTTGGCAAAGTTAACGGCACTCTTGAGCATGATGCCGGCGGCTTGCATAAGCTCCAATTCGCTGGAACCATCTCGCAATATTTGCTCCGCTTTGTTGTAGTTGCCTTCCGACAAAATGGCTATCTTCTGCGCTTCGCTGTTGCTGACTTCGGGATGCGCCTTCATGAGCGCAATGGCCAATTCTTCTTCTGTGAGTCGCGGTATTTTTATTAACTGCGTTCTGGAAAGTATGGTGCTCAGCATCTGGTCTGGCTTTTCCGTGATAAGGATGAACAATGACTGCGGCTCGGGCTCTTCCAGCGTCTTCAATAATTTGGGCGCCGCTGCGACATTCAGTCTGTCGGCGTTCCACAAAATGTAGATCTTGTAACCGCCCATGTAGGAGCGAATGCTGTTCTGGTTGATGATGTGAGAGCAGTCGCGGATGTTGATGCTCGGCTGCTTGTTTTCGCCTTTGAGCGTCTCTAACCACGTGCTGATGTCAATGTGCATGTTATTAGAGAGCGCATATTCGCGGAAATCCTTTGCCAACAAGAGGGAGTCTGGATCTTTCTTGACTTCGTTGGTGGTGCAATTCGGGAAGTAGATGTGTAGGTCGGGGTGGGTGAGCTTGGCGAACTGGATACAAGAGGGACACTCACCGCAGGAATCTGTCTCGGTGGGATGCTCACAGCAAAGATACTGTCCCATGGCCAGCGCCAGGGCGAAGGCATGACTGCCGGGCTGTGCGAGATAGAGTTGCGCGTGACTGATGCGGTGCTCGTGAACTTGCTTTAGTAACTGCTTGACCGTTTCCGGTGATACGATGACATCTTTGAATTGCATATCTTGATTTTTATGGTTGGATTATTTTTTGATTTTACTTAGCCAGGTGTGGTCGTTGGTATTGGTGTAGTTGTCGAGGCCGTTGAAGAGCTCGTCCATGTTGGTGGCCACGATGAGAAGACCGAAATGGAATGGGCGCAGGAATCCTTCTTCTAAGAAACGTTTAAGTTGTGCCACGAGAGGATCGAAAAAACCGTTGTAGTTGTAAAGGACGATGGGCTTATAGTGCAATCCGAGCTGGGCGTCTGTGAGCACTTCGAAAAACTCGTCCATGGTGCCGTAGCCGCCAGGAAAGATGACGAAGGCATCCGCTTGGCGTTCAATGAGTTGTTTGCGCTCACTCATGGTTTTCACATGAATCATTTCCGTAATGTCGTCGGATAATACTTCGCCATTGGCAAAGAAGTCGGGTGCCACGCCAATGACTTTGCCTTGGCGGGCCATCATGGCTTTAGCTGCAGCGCCCATCAGACCGATGCATCCGCCGCCATAGTAAAGGGTAAGTTCTCGCTCGGCACAAAGTTGGCCGAATTTGGCTGCTTCTTGCGCATATACGGGGTTGTTGCCTTCGGCAGAACCGCAAAATAGGGCTACGGATTGGTATTTCATAGTACTTGTAATTTGATTAAAGAGTGATAAATTAAGGAAATTAACAGGTAGGTGAGGATGATGAGCGGGAAGGCACCCTGTTGGAAGAAAATGAGGAGCACCAATCCGATAAAAAGCAGAATGTATCTTGGTATGTTTTCGTTCGTCAGCTTTAAGGTCTTAAATTTCAAGGACATCATGTTGATGTTGGAAACCAACAAGATGGCAAGGGCGAGGGTTAGGAACCAGACTACCCAGAAGTTGCTGAGGATAGCGATTTTTTCGGCTGCGGCCGGGATGAAACCCAGGAAGAGCGCATTGGCTGGGGTTGGCAGTCCAATGAAATTCGTGGATTGCCGGTCGTCGATGTTGAAGTTCGCCAAACGTACGGCAGAGAGGGCTGGCACTAATAAAACTATGAAAGGCATCATTTCCATAAAGGGTGTTTGATGCGCTGGTGGAATCTCAAAGAAACAGCGCGTCAACCAAGTGTAGGTGATCATGGCAGGTGCAACGCCAAAAGAGACGACATCCGACAGTGAGTCTAATTCTTTCCCAATGGGAGAACTGACTTTCAGCATGCGGGCGGCAAAGCCGTCGAAAAAATCGAATACTGCAGAGGCAACAATCCACATGGAAGCGGCTTCCAAATTGCTCTTCAGCGCAGCCATGCAGGATAAGCATCCGCAGACGAGGTTCAGACAGGTTAATGTGTTGGGTATGTGTTTTTTCAAGATTCTATTGTGTTTGTCAATGTTCTTATTTTGGTTTGATATCCAGGGTTATTTCAATACCCAGTAGTGTGGATTGACACCCTTAGCAAAAGATTCAGCTTCTTCTTCGGTGTTAAAAATGCCGATACAAACACGAATGTTGGAAACCCCTTCTTGCTTAACAAGATAGATGTCGTATTTGTCGAGGCCCTTCTGACGAATATGCGTTAATACATCTGCTTCGGAAGGAAAACTGCCCGCAATAGCATAGTAGTGACCGCTTTCGAAATTGATGTATCGGTATTTCTGGTCAGCCGATGTCTTGATGACTTCCGGCGTGTAGAGTTCTGGTTCCGTTACTTCTTCCGGTTGGGTTTCTGTCACAGGTTCAGCTGCTTCTGCTTCCGGTTGCGGATCTTCTACCACCTCCGTTTTGTGCGTTACCTTATCTTTTACTTGTTGGAAAACATCCACAAGGTTGTTGCGGAAGAAGTATCCCAAAACGGCTAAGACTGCCAAAATGAGCAGGACAATCAGCCAACCCCAATGACGCTTTTTCTTCGTTTTGCCAGTTTCCAGCGTATCATTGATATCTTCATCGAGAGTGTCGTCTTCTTCAATTTCCGGTTCTGTTTCTGCAGGCGTTTCTTCTGTAACGGGCTCTGCTACAGCTGCCACGACAGGCTCTTCCACAACGGGTTCAGGAGTGGGCTCGGGAGTCGGTTCAGGAACCCAAATGGGCTTGATATCCTCTTCGGGTTCAGCAGGTGTTTCCACAACTGGTTCAGGAGTGTGTTCGGGAGTCGGTTCAGGAACCCAAATGGGCTTGATATCCTCTTCGGGCTCATCAGGTGTTTCCACAACGGGCTCGGGAGTGGGCTCTGGGGTCGGTTCGGGAATCCAAATGGGCTTGATGTCCTCTTCGGGTTCAGCAGGTGTTTCCACAACGGGCTCGGGAGTCGGTTCGGGAATCCAAATGGGCTTGATATCCTCTTCGGGTTCAGCAGGTGTTTCCACAACGGGCTCGGGAGTCGGTTCGGGAGTCGGTTCAGGAACCCAAATGGGCTTGATGTCCTCTTCGGGTTCAGCAGGTGTTTCTACAACGGGCTCAGCCACTGACGCAGCAATAGGTTCTGCCACGACGGGTTCAGGAGTTGGAATTTCCTCAACGGGTTCGGGTATAGTTTCTTCTGTTTGTTCGGCAGCGGGTTCTTCGACTGGAACATCCACGGGAACAGGAACCACTGGAGATTCACCCTTCGTGTTGAGTATGCCCATGCCTTCAAATTCTTGGTTGAGCTCGGCAATGTGTGCGCAGGAAAAATGGATTTCGCCTTTGCTGTTACGCTCGAAGGTGCCAAATTCGTCGAAGGTGATGCTCTTGTTGTGGTCAAGGGCGTTTTTCAATTCTTCCACCCAAGTGCTGATGGCGGCGTTGGCTTGTGTGATAAGACACTGCTTTTCGCGTCCCACAAAGTTGGTGAACCCCATTTCGTCATGCTCGGTATTCGGGTCGAGGGTTACGATAAATTGCGGTGGCAGAATATTATTGCCTTCGAAGTGCGCAGGAGTATAAGACTTGGTGAAGGTTCCCAAATCGCTCACAAACACAGAATCTGAATTTTGAAGGGCTTTGATAATGTAACGAATCATAATCTCGCGAGGGTGTTGGTCAGGTTTACTATAATATTATATGTTTTTGGTAAAACGGTTTCGGAGGGCGGCGAGGTCCTCTGGGGTGTCAATGCCGATGCCTTGGTAGTCGCAAACGGCCGTGTAGATGTCGTAACCGTTCTCCAACCATCGAAGTTGTTCCAGTTTTTCGCTTTGTTCCAATGCTGATGGGGCAAGTTGGATAAGCTCTTTGAGGACTTTATAGCGATAGGCATAGATACCAAGATGCTGGTAATAGGTTGGGGTTGGACATTGGGCATCGCGCACAAATGGGATAGGGTAGCGACTGAAGTAGAGCGCTTTTCCATTTTTAGCAATTACAACTTTCACCTTGTTAGGATTTTGAACTTCATCTGCTGAATCAAAGGTTTTCACCAAGGTGGCAATTTGAATGTTGGGGTCCGCAAAACGCTCAGTCAGCAATCGGATTTCATTTTTGCTGATGAAAGGTTCGTCGCCTTGAATGTTGATGATAACATCGTTGTCGTCCAAGTTCAGATGGGCGGCCGCTTCGCCGCAGCGGTCGGTGCCCGACGGATGAAGGGGCGAAGTCATGACGACGTCTCCTTGAAATTGCTTCACGCATTGAAATATGCGTTCATCATCGGTGGCCACGACGGCTTTGTGAAGGCCTGCTTCTAAGACGTGCGTATAGACCACTTGAATCATAGGTTTGCCGCCCAAATCAGCCAAGGGTTTGCCAGGAAATCGCGTAGATGCGTACCGCGCTGGGATGATGCCGACGAAATGTGTTTCCATTATTTGAAAAGACCAAATAGTTCAGCGTCAATTTTTTCGATGACCGTACCGAAATCTTCAGGATGTTCTGCAAATTTGATGGTGTTGACATCGATGACGAGCAGTTTGCCATCTTTGTAGTTGTCGATCCACTTGTTGTAACGCTCATTCAGATTCTCAAGATAGGAGAGTCGGATGGAGTCTTCGTAGGCGCGACCGCGTTTGTGGATTTGGGTTACCAAAGTGGAGACGTCTGCCTTGAGGTAAATGAGCAAATCCGGAGCTTGCATGAACTGTTTCATCAATTCGAAAAGGGATGAGTAGTTTTCGAAGTCGCGGGTGGCCATCAAGTCCATATCGTGAAGGTTGGGTGCGAAAATGTAGGCGTCTTCGTAGATAGTTCTATCTTGAATCACATCTTTCTTTCGGTTGCGGATGTCCACCACTTGGCGGAAGCGGCTGTTAAGAAAATAGACTTGGATGTTGAATGACCAGCGTTGCATGTCCTGGTAGAAACTTGCCAGATAGGGATTGTTGTCAACGCTTTCGTACATAGGGTCCCAGCCGTAATGCTTGGCCAGCATGCTGGTTAATGTTGTCTTTCCGGAACCGATATTTCCTGCTACTGCAATATGCATAATTAGGTTATTGGGTTAAAGGGTTAATATATTATTCTTTTTCTGATTTCAAGGAATGAAGGATAAGGTAAGCGCAGAGGGCTACATACATGACGATGGCGAGGATGTTGTAGAAGGCAGAATTTGTATAGGATTCTGGCATAGCGATTTTGACCTCGGCAAATTTAAGGATAGCGCTGACGACGCCCATGATGGCGGCCCCGGCGAGAAGACCGGAAGCGAGCAGAGTGCCCTTATTTTTGCGTGCCTTGTTGACCTCTTCATCTTTGCTTCTAGAACTTACGAACCAAGCGATAGCGCCACCAGCGAGCAAAGGGATGTTAAGTGCCAATGGGATGAACATACCTAAAGAGAATGCCAATGCGGGGATGCCAATCATGTCGAGGATTAAGGCCAAAACAGCACCTACGATATAGAGAATCCAAGGGGTGCCTTCGCCTGACATCAGCGGTTGGACGATGGAGGCCATAGCGTTTGCTTGAGGAGCTACCAGAGCATCATCAGGATTAGCGCCAGGAGCGTAACCGTAGCCGTATGCTTTTGAAAGGATGAGGATGACGCCGCCCACGGTGAGCGCGGAAACCAAAGTGCCAACGAATTTGAATGCTTCTTGTTTGAAAGGAGAAGTGCCAATCCAGTAACCGATTTTAAGGTCCGTGACAAAACCGCCAGCCATAGCCAATGCGGAGCAGACGATGCCGCCGACAATCAAAGCCGTTACCATACCTGTAGTGCCATTAAGACCCACAGCTGCTAAGATGAAGGAAGAGAGAATCAAAGTCATCATCGTCATGCCAGATACAGGGTTGCTGCCGACGGTTGCAATAGCGGTGGCGGCGACCGTTGTAAACAAGAAAGCGAAGATGAAGACGATGAGCAAGCCCACGATGACTTGGGCGAAATTCATGTGCAGTCCGCCAACAGCGAAGAAGATGGCCATGATGATGGCCAATCCGAGAAAACCAAAGAGGATGATCTTCATGGAGATGTCTCGTTGGGTGCGGAGCACTTGCTGTTGAGGGGTGTCGGCCGCGTTCTTGTTGCTCTTGAAAATGGTGCTTAAAGAAGTTTTGATGACGCCAGCAGATTTGATGACGCCGAGGATACCAGCCATGGCGATGCCGCCGATGCCAATCATGCGGACATATCCGCTGAAAATAGCTTGCGGGTCCAAGGTGTTCATCAAAACGCCCGTTTCAGTGACGCCATATGGGCCGAGGAGAGGCACGATTACCCACCAAGAGAGGAAGGAACCGGCACAGATGATAGCGGCATATTTGAGCCCAATCAGGTAACCCGTGCCTAAAAGGATGCCCGTGCCGCTCATGTTAAATACAAATTTGTGGTCCGTGGCCAGACGCTCGCCCCAACCCGTCATGCGGGTAGAGATGTTTTCTGACCAGAATCGGAAAGTCGTCATGAAGAAGTCGTAAAGACCACCGACCAAACCGCTGATTAACAGGAGTTTCAACTGATTGCCGCCCTTGGCTCCGGAAACAAGGATTTCCGTTGAAGCGGTGGCTTCTGGGAACGGATATTTGCCGTGCATGTCGGAAACGAAATATTTTCTAAATGGAATCAAGAATAAGATGCCCAAGAATCCGCCAATAACAGAGGCTAAGAAAATCTGCATGAAATTGACATTGATGGCGATGCCCGGGTTCTTTTCTTGGATAATGTAGATGGCAGGCAGGGTGAAAATTGCGCCAGCTACCACAACGCCGGAACTTGCGCCGATGGACTGGATGAGGACATTCTCGGAAATGGCGCTTTTGCGCTTGGCAATGACGGATGCGCCTACCGCAATGATAGAGATGGGAATGGCGGCTTCGAACACCTGACCGAAGCGCAATCCTGCGTATGCCGTGGCAGCAGAAAAGATAATTGCCATGATGAGACCCCATACAATAGTCCAGGCATTGAGCTCAGGGTATTTTTTGTCTCCTAAAAGAATCGGTTTGTAATGTTCGCCTTCGTTCAGTTCACGATACGCGTTATCAGGAAGCTTGATGTCTTCCTGAAGGTTTTCAACTTTTTTTTCAGTTTCTTCCATATTGATTTCTAACTTATTATGATTTTCTATAAAGAGGCGCCAAAAATACAAAAAAATGCGCTTGCCTTTCGTAAAAAATTATTTCTATTTTTCTAAATTTTAATTGTGAAATTTTATGATTTTTTTTTGCAACAATAAAAAAATGCATTCGTTGTATAATTATTGGTTATAAAGTGAAAATTATGATGAATAATTTGTTATATTTGCGACCTCTTTTTACAATATAAAATTACACAATATGAATACTGTTTTTATTACTGGAGCAACTAGCGGATTTGGAGAAGCGATTGCTCGTACTTTAGCAAAGCAAGATGTTAAAATGATTATCACAGGTCGTACTGCTGACAAGCTCATGCAGGTGGCTTCAGAGATAGAATCTTCCACGAAGACGAAAGTGTTGCCTTTGGTTTTCGATGTTCGCGACTATGATGCTTGCGTGAAGGCTGTCAATTCTATTCCGGAAGATTTCCGTGATGTGGATGTGCTGGTTAATAATGCCGGTCTTGCGGTTGAATTGAATCCGATTCAGGCAGGTGCTATTGAAGATTGGGAGCGCATGATTGACACGAATATCAAAGGCCTCCTTTACATCACCCGTTTGGTTTCTCCGTGGATGGTGGCACGCAAGAAAGGCCACATCATCAATCTCGGCTCTACGGCAAGTCATGAGATTTATTATGGTGGCAATGTCTATTGTGCTACAAAGCATGCTGTGAATGCGTTGACAAAAGGTATGCGTACCGATATGCTGCCGTATGGCATCAAGGTCACCCAGATCTCTCCGGGCGCTTGCGAAACGAACTTTTCTGTTGTCCGCTTCCATGGCGATAAGGAAAAAGCCGCTAAGGTTTACGAAGGTTATGACCCTCTCGTGGCTCAAGATATTGCAGATGTGGTGGAATTTGTCCTTTCTCGTCCTGCCCATGTCTGCTTGAACGAAGTCATTATGACGCCGACTGCCCAATTCAACGGCGTTATTCATAGAGACTGAGTTCTATGAAATGGATGTTCTGTTGGGTGATGCCAGGGTGTTGCCTAATTATTAATAATTTCTAATTCATTGCAGCAATGAATAAAAAAAATGTGGTAAATGTTTTGCGGTTCTTCCTATGTGCCATGTTGATGGCCTGTTTTGGAAGTTCGTTCGCCCAGACGTCGTACACGATGGGCACTACTGGTTCGCAAACAATTACCACTTGCAATGGGTGGATTTATGATAATGGTGGTGCTGCTGGACCGTATTCCGCTAGTTGTAACGCCACCATGGTGGTCCGTCATGCGTCAGGCACTACGATTGCGATAGACAACGGCAGCTTTTATACGGAAAACAATTTTGACTGGATTAAGATTTACGATGGAAACAGTACTTCGGGCCCATTGCTGATGACCCTTCAGGGCAACGGCTCTATTACCGCGCCTATTGTTTCTACATCGGGCGCCCTGACGATTGAATTCCACTCGGATGGTTCTATACAATATGATGGTTTCTCTTTGCATGTGTCTTGCAATGTGGAGACCCCTGATTATTATGTGGTCCCCACCACGGGTACTCAATCTATCTCCACTTGCGATGCTTGGATTTACGATGCCGGCGGCCCCAATGCTCCCTATGAGATCTATTCTGATGGTACTTTGGTTATCAATCCGGCAACGATTAATGATGTGGTGATCATAGACCAGGGCAACTATTTTACGGAGAATTCTTTTGACGTGATCACAATTTACGATGGGGTGGGGACTTCCGGTGCGTTGTTGGCCACCTTGATGGGACAATCTACTTTGACGTCTCCTATTTCATCACAGAGTGGTCCGATTACCATTCATTTTCATTCAGATGGTTCTGTGCAGCAATCTGGTTTCGCTTTTCATGTGACTTGCGGTCCGGCTCCGGAAACGGAAGTGATGTCAGTGGATCCTTTGACGACTTGCAACGCCCGTTGGACCGATCCTGGTGGTGGTGGCAATTATTCCAATAATACCAATATTACCCAGACCATCTGCTCTGACAACGGAGACCATCTGCTGGTTAATTTCATGTCGTTTGCCCTTTCTGCTGGCGATAACCTTATGGTTTATGATGGCGCCAGTACGGCGGCCCCTCTTATTGGCACCTATTCGGGAACGACAGTCCCTGGAATGATTGTGTCCTCTGGCACCTGTCTGACTTTCACTTTTGTCAGTAACAGTTCCGGCGTGAATGCGGGCTGGCTGGCCTTGATTTCATGTCAGTCCTGTGCTTCTTCACCGGTTAGCATTGAACCCGGATCTCCGTGTGCGCCTGATGGATCCAATCCATTTTGTACAGATGAGAATCCATACGGTGTGACTTACCCTTCTGGAACAGGTTCATCCAATGCTCATCATTTCTTCAATCAGTCCAGTTCGGGTTATGTCGGCTGTCTATATAGCACCCCACGCCCTGCTTGGTATTATATGCGTATCAACTCTCCTGGTGATTTGTTGATTTACATAGAACAAACCAGCGCCAGTGGCTCGGGTTTGGATGTGGACTTTGCCTGCTGGGGCCCTTTTACCGCTGCCAGCCAAAGTGAGTTTATGGAAAATATCTGCTGCGGTCTGTATGATTTCACGACGACGGAGACCTCTTCTCATAGACCGACGAATGGCAACCATAACGGGGATATGGGTGGCTATCCGGTTGGCAATCTGGTGGACTGCAGTTACAATTCCGCTTCAACCGAATGGTGCTTTATTCCCGATGCGCAAACGGGTGAGTTTTATATCCTGTTGATTACTAATTACAATGGTGGGGCGGGCACGATTACATTTACGCCGGTCGCCTCTGCTTCTTCAGCCACTACCGACTGTAGTCTGCTGGCAGAAGTCTCCAACGATGGCCCCTATTGTGTGGGCGATACGATCCATCTTTTCTGCCAGAATCCAGAATCTGGGGCCACCTATTCTTGGTCTGGACCTGGCGGTTGGACTTCTACATTGCAAAATCCGGTCATCCCCAATGCCACATTGGCCATGGCTGGCGAATATTCCTTAATTAAACACTTAAATGGACAATCCTCTGACCCAGCAACGACGACAGTGGTGGTGGGCACTTATCCGACCACAACGGTTACGAGCAATGCTAATTCGGTTTGCGTTCCACAGTCGGTTACCTTGACGGCTACCGGTGGCAACACCTATGCTTGGAGTTCTGGCGCATTGGGTGCTTCGCCCAGCGTTTATGTGTCGCCAACCACTTCTACGTGGTATTATGTGACGGTCACCAACCAATATGGCTGTGCCACTACAGATAGCATTTACATTACTGCATATCGGACAGAACAGACCAACTTGACAGACCAAGTTTGTCGTGGCGCTGCCTATAACAACTATGGATTCCAAGTGTCCGCTGCCAATACACAGACTGCTACCAGTCCGATGACGCTTACTCGTTCTGAACAAACAGTACATGGTTGCGATAGTGTTATTACCCTTACTTTGTCTTTAACAGATGGCTATGACTTCTATGAAACGGTAGATGAATGCGATAGCTATACTTGGCAAGGCACTACTTATTACGATTCTGGTGACTATACGGCATCTTTTACCTCAACGACGGGTTGTGATAGCACCTTGCATCTGCATTTGACTATCCATAACTCCACGACTACTCAAGAAACCACATCCAGTTGCGGCAGCTATGAATGGAATGGCACTACTTATACCGAGTCAGGTGATTATGAATTTCATACCCAATCCATATATGGTTGTGATAGTACGGCCATCTTACATCTTTCCGTTTTTGATGCGCCTTTAGAAGATGAGTATGTGACGGCCTGCAATACCTATGTGTGGAATGGCACGCCTTATACCCAGTCAGGTGACTATACAAGACGCTTTACTACGGCTCATGGCTGTGATAGTTTGGTTACCTTGCACCTGACGATACAGAATTCCGTCTCCACAGAGTTGGATGTGACGACCTGCGATAGCTATATTTGGGATGGCACTACTTATACTACGAGCGGCGATTATACTAAAGAATATCAGACTGCAACGGGCTGCGATAGTACGGTGACGCTTCATTTGATGGTTAATCGGAGTTACAATAGAGAATTTACTGTCCAGCAGTGTGGCGAATATATTTGGGATGGCGACACCTACACTGAGAGTGGCGATTACACCAAGGAATATCTGACTGTCCACGGTTGTGATAGTGTGGTCACCTTGCATTTGACCATCCATCCGATTGAATCGTATGAGTTTTCGGAAACGGCGTGCGGA
Source organism: Bacteroidales bacterium (assembly GCA_024400815.1). GTDB lineage: Bacteria > Bacteroidota > Bacteroidia > Bacteroidales > WCHB1-69 > F23-D06. The sequence goes on from JAKSMD010000031.1 coordinate 19,634, forward strand.
CGCTATCTTTGGGATGGTGCTGTTTACACTGAAAGTGGAGATTACACCCGATATTATCAAACGACCTATGGCTGCGACAGCGTCGTTACCCTTCATCTTACCGTCAACCAAAGTGTCTCTTCGGAATTCACCATCGAACAGTGCGGTCCTTATGTTTGGGATGGGACGACCTATACGGAAAGCGGAGATTATACAAAGGTCTATTCGATGGATTCGGGCTGCGATAGTGTGGTGACCTTGCATTTAACCGTTTTTCCAAATGATCCCGTAGAATTCAATGCCGGCGCCTGCGGCTTCTATTCTTGGAATGGAAACTGGTACACCGAAACTGGCGATTATACGGTAACATTGACCTCCTCACACGGTTGCGACAGCGTGGTTACCATGCACTTGGTGATTGATGTTTCGATTATGATGCACGAAAGTGTATCCGCTTGTGATTCTTATGATTGGAATGGAACAGTATATAATACCTCTGGAACCTATTCTCAAAGTTTCACCTCTTCTACCGGTTGTGATAGTACAGTATTCTTGGGAATCCACATCTATCATCCAGCAACGAATGCATTTTCAGCTGAAGCCTGCAACAGCTATATCTGGAATGGGACGACCTATACCGAATCTGGAGATTACACACAGGTGCTGCAAACGGTTCATGGCTGTGATAGCACGGTGACCCTGCATTTGACCATTCACAAGCCTGTGCCCGAAGTGACAACGATTGTGGCCTGCAATGAATATACTTGGAATGGAAACACTTACACACATTCAGGAACATATACCTATCTGCATGATGATGACAATGGTTGTGAACAGGTGGACACATTGTATTTGATTATCAACAGAAGCAAAGCATACGAGTGGTATCACGAATGTTGTGATAGTTATACATGGAATGATGAAACATACACTGCAACAGGGGATTATATTCAGAACTTCCAAACCGTTGCCGGATGCGATAGTGTCGTGACGCTTCATTTGACGGTTCACCATAGTACAACCTATAGTTTCACTCAGACAGCTTGTAATCGCTTTGTTTGGAATAGGGTTCCCTATACCCAATCGGGTGATTATCAGCAAACATTCCAAACGGAATTCGGTTGCGACAGTACGGTGACCCTGCATTTGACAATTTATACCAGTGATACAACCGATTTATATGCGGAGAGCTGCGAACAATATGAATGGGGTGGTTATACCTATTACGCTTCGGGCGACTATACCCAACGCTTGGAAAACCAATATGGCTGTGATAGTATTGTGATTTTACATTTGACCATCTATCCGAGCAGATACAATCAATTTACGATGACGGTTTGCGATGACTATACTTGGAATGGAGAAACCTATACTCAAAGTGGTACGTATACCCAATCCTTTGTGACCAATTCAAATTGTGATAGCACGGTAACTGTTTACTTGACTGTGAACCACGCCGACACTACGCATCTCTATGCCGCTGCCTGTGGATCATACGAATGGCTCGGCAATACCTATACGCAAACGGGCACTTATACCTATAACACGCAAACGACGGCTGGTTGCGATAGTGTGGTAATCTTGCATTTGGCGATTTATGATCCTGTAGAGCAAGACGTATATTTGGATGTCTGTGATGAGTATTTCTGGTCGGCCTCCAACCAGTATTGTCCGATGTCGGGTTTGTATGTGGCCTATTTGCAAAGCGTTCACTATGATGAACCCAGTGGTCAAACCGTGCTATGCGATAGTATTGTCTATTTGGAATTAACTATCCACGACCCCGTGGCAACGCAGTTCGATGTCAGTGTTCCGAATAGTTATGAGTGGGATGGCAGTGTTTATACAGAATCCGGAATATATCAACGGCATTATCAGACCCAATATGGCTGTGATAGCTTGGCGACCTTGAATTTAACCATCATCACTGCAGTATCTACAAATCTCTCGTTGACAAATTAATTTGACCATAATTATTCCTCCTTGTCAATTGACTACTCATTATAATTGTTATTTACGAATTAAATTGACTATTTTGACTTATTCTATCAAAATTTTCTATTTTATCATAATTTTCATATCATTTCAATTGACTTTTTAACAGCATTCCGAT
>JAKSMD010000032.1 GCA_024400815.1 Bacteroidales bacterium
AAGAGGCACAGTGGAAGATAAGAACACTATCTCCGACTACCGCGATGTAGAATTAGAAAGACAACAATCCATCAATAGCACCATAATGTATGCTGAATTCGAAGGCACGAAGATCAATATGATCGACTGCCCGGGTTTTGATGACTTTGTCGGTGAGACTATCGGTGCTCTCCGCGTTATGGATACCGCCCTGATGGTTATCAACTCTCAAAACGGTGTTGACGTTGGTGCTGAAATCCAATGGCGTCACGCAAAAGCTGCCGGCATCCCTGTAATGTTCGTCGTTAACCAACTCGACCACGAAAAGGCCAACTTCGACGAAACTATGAACCAACTCAAAGAATACTTCGGCGGTAGCGTTATGCCTCTCCAATTCCCGGTTAACGCAGGCGTTGGTTTCGACTCCGTTATCGACTTGCTTCAAATGAAGCTCCTCAAATTCCCGGCTAACGGTGGCAAGATGGTTGTAGAAGACATCCCTGCTAACCTCGCTGACAAAGCTGAAGAAATGCACAGCGCCCTTATCGAAGCTGCTGCTGAAAATGACGAAGCCCTCATGGACAAATTCTTCGAAGAAGGCACGCTTTCCGAAGACGACATGGTTAAGGGTCTCAAACTCGGTATCGCCAACCGCGGTACTTTCCCTGTAATCTGCGTGGCTGCTAAAACCGACCAAGGTATCGATCGTATGATGGACCTCGTAATTAAAAACTGTCCGTCTCCTGAAGAAGGTGCTGCAATGAAAACTAAAGACGGCAACGAACTCAAATACAACGCTGCTGATCCTTTCGTTGGTTATATTTTCAAAACTGCTATCGAACAACACCTCGGTGAAGTTGCTTTCATCAAAGTGGCTGCTGGCGAAATCACTAAGGGTGCCGACCTCACCAACACGGTGAACGGTTCCAAAGAAAGAATCTCCCAATTACTTGTTTTCGCAGGTAAGAACAGAATTGAAGTTGACAAAGCAGTGGCTGGCGATATCATCGCTACCATCAAACTTAAATCCGCTCAAACTGGTACCACTTTGGTTGCTAAGGGCGACGAAGTTATTGAACCGACGGCTTATCCAGATCCTAAATTCCGTACCGCCGTTAAAGCTAAGAACAGCTCCGATGATGAAAAATTGGGCGCTATCCTCAATGAAATCCGTAAGACTGATCCTACCTTCTTGATGGAACAATCTAAGGAATTGAAACAAATGATCATTTCCGGTCAAGGCGAACAACACCTCAACATCGTTCGTTGGACAGTTGAAAAACTCAACAAGATTGAAGTTGAATACTATGCTCCGAAGATTCCGTATCGTGAAACCATTACGAAATCCGCTGAAGCTATGTATCGTCATAAAAAACAATCCGGTGGTTCCGGCCAATTCGGTGAAGTCCACATGCTCGTTGAAGCTTACTACGAAGGTATGCCAACTCAAAGCAAATACCCGATCCGTGCTACAGAAACTTATGACCTTCCTTGGGGTGGTAAGCTCATCTATAACAACTGTATCGTCGGTGGTGCTATCGACGCACGCTTCATGCCGGCTATCTTGAAGGGTATCATGGAAAGATTGGAAGAAGGTCCGCTTACCGGTTCTTACGCTCGCGATATCGTCGTGAACATCTACGATGGTAAAATGCACCCGGTTGATTCAAACGAAATGGCATTCAAATTGGCTTCCCGCCACGCTTTCAAAGAAGCCTTCACCAACGCTGGTCCGAAAATCCTCGAACCTATCTACGACGTTGACATCTTCGTTCCTGCAGACCGTATGGGTGATGTTATGACCGACCTCCAAGGCCGTCGCGGTATCATGATGGGTATGGATAGCGAAGGCGCTTATCAGATGATTCACGCTAAGATTCCATTGGCAGAATTGAACAAATATTCTACCACATTGAGCTCCATCACTTCCGGTCGTGCTTCCTACACAATGAAGTTCGCTGAATACCAAGCAGTTTCTGCTGATGTTCAATCCGAAATCATTAAGAAATACGAAGCCGAACACCAAGAAGAAGAATAATCAATATTCACTCTCAAATAACAAAAGGGATGCGATACCGCATCCCTTTTTTATTGCATTATGTGTAACTAAAAGTGGTTAAATGCGCCTGTAACCTATTCTACAATCCTATAGGTCACTTCATCCAATTTGCGAGTACAAGCTTTGGACTTAGCGTTGATATCTTCAAAATACATGAGTGAGCCGACAGGAAGTTTAGCGATTTTTTCTTTTACTTTTTCGCTAAGCTGATTGCCCTGACATAACATCGATGGATCTTCAAATCCTCCAATAACGAATACTACTCGGAAAGAGGTAATCTCCATCTTGTAGGGTTCTTCCATTTCGGGGACAACTTTTAAAAACGGCTGTTCGAGAATTTGTTCTTTGGTCACCTTGTGTTCGGTTAAATCACCCAGTTGGCATTGCGGGTTCACATTGTTCATTTGGACTTCCTGTTGCGTGGGCTGGCCGGAATTGGAGGTGTTGCTTTGTGCAAAAGAGGCCAAAAGAAGGCCTGAAAAGACTAAGGTTAAGAATAATTTTTCCATATTGATAAAGAATTAAAACAGTGAAACAACGTGAGAATCATAGAATTATTGTCAAAATTATTGTCAAAAAACACGATTTCCTAAGGAAACTATATATCCGTTGACTTTCCATTAAAAAGCTTCACGGCGCAGCCGTACCTTCAGCAACCCCAGCGGGGTTGAATCTCTATAACCCCAGGTAAGACCGTAAAGGCAGTGGAGGTCGCGACCTGGGGGAGGAATGGCGAAGTGCGGAGCAGGCGGCGTGGGATATCTTGCACCGAAGGAAATACTTGCTGTCGCCGCCTATGCCGATGTCTTGCCCCGAAGGACTGCGGCAGCGATTGGAGCCCATTTACTTGCGTGTGCGCAGGAATGCAACGAACAATGAATAATGAACAATGAATAATGAATAATGGCGGGGGGGAGCAAGTTAGGGCGGAAAGCGCGACGGCATAGAGGAGGATTGGTGTGTGGGCGATGCCGGGCCGCCCAAATTATTAAAAAATAGGTCAACTAGTATATAATCGCATTAGCACATTATCTTACTACCACATTATTTTCGTATTTTTGCGCCCTTTCAAAAACCCTTGCGGTGCTTCGATACATTGTAAAGAAAATATTGTACGGTTTGTTGCTGATGCTCGGCGTGGTGACGCTGGTGTTCTTCCTGTTCACCGTGCTGCCGTCAGACCCCGCCCGTATGATGATGGGACAGCGCAGCGACCTGCAAACCGAAGAGGCCATCCGCAAGGAAATGGGCTTGGACCTGCCTCTCGGAGTGCAATATCTTGCCTACCTCAACGACGTGTCGCCCCTGTCGTGGTACAAAACCCAAGACAAGGAATCCTTCTTCTACTTGGATGACAATGACTATCATTATGTAAAGATTATACCCTTGGGCAAGTCGGCAGTTGTATTAAAAGCTCCTTATTTGCGAAGATCCTATCAAAGCAAGCGTCCCGTGGGCGAAATACTCACGGAAGCATTTCCAAAAACCGTCCTGCTGGCCGTTGTCTCCATTGTCTTCGCCCTCATCGTGGGCATCATCATCGGCATCTTCTGTGCGCTGTACAAGGGTACCTGGTTTGACCACATATCCCTGATATTTTCCACCTTGGGCATGTCGGTGCCTTCGTTTTTCGCCGCGATTCTGCTGGCTTGGATTTTCGCCTATTTGCTGTCGGATGTTACGGGGCTCAGCATGTTCGGCAGCCTCTACACGGTAGATGACTACGGTACTGGACAATACTTGGATTTGAAGAATCTGATTCTGCCGGCCATCACTTTGGGCATCCGTCCGTTGGCCGTCGTGGTGGAACTGACCAAGAACTCCCTGCTGGATGTATTGTCGCAAGACTACATCCGCACTGCCAAAGCCAAGGGATTGAAGAAGAGCGTCATCATCACGAAACATGCGCTCAAAAACGCGTTAAACCCTGTTGTCACCGCCATTTCCGGCTGGCTGGCAGGACTGCTAGCGGGCGCCGTCTTTGTGGAGTACATCTTCGACTGGAAAGGCATGGGCGTCGTTATCGTCGATGCTTTGGATAAGTACGATTTTCCAGTGGTGATGGGCTCGTTGCTGTATGTGTCCATCGTGCTCATAATCATCAACATCCTGTGCGATATCATTTACGGCTGGCTCGACCCGAGAGTGAGTTTGAGTTAATTGAAGAAGGTGCTCTGTTTCGCAGAGAATCCTATTATCAGTTCACTATTTTTTGTACTTTTGCAGCCCTTAATTTATAAAGATGAAAAAGACACGTATTTCCATTATTGCTATTGGTGTTCTCTTATTAGGATGCCTTTTGTTAGTTCTTTTTAAGACTGGTGTTTTGCGTGGTTCAAACAGTGAACCTAAATCAGATATTTTTGCGGTAAAAGATACGGCAATGGTGACTAAAGTTTTCATTGCAGATATGAATGGTGAGCATGTATTGCTGACGCGTCGCGATAGTGTTTGGTATGTTCAAGATTCAATTGTGGCTATGCCAGAAAAGATCAATGAGCTTTTGGCTACAATTAGAAATGTCACTTTGCAACAGACTGTTGCTAAAACTGCTCAATCCAACATCAACAAGATGATGTCTGTCAATGCTGTAAAGGTGGAAATCTACCAAACTGCTCCTAAATTTCGATTGTTTGGCATCAATTTTTTCAATAAAGAAAGATTGGTGAAAACTTATTATATGGGTCCTGCCACGATGGATAATGTCGCCAACTTTGCCATTTTGGAAGGCATGGACGAACCTTGTATTGTGCATATTCCCGGTTTCCGAGGATTTTTAACGCCAACCTATTCTTTCAAAGAAACCGAATGGTATAATTGTGATTTATTCAGCACTAAAATAACAAGAATCCAAATGTTGAAGGTGGAAGACTTCGAAAATCCGCAAGAATCCTATTATGTAGAAAAAGCCGGCGCACGATTCTTCAATCTTTTTGATGCCAATCATCAACAGATTATGGATTATGATACGGTGAAATTGTTGGATATGTTGGCAGAATACAGAGACAAAAACTATGAGGTTTTTGTAACTAGTATGGAGAAAAGCGAAAAAGACAGCATATTAAAATTCAACCATTTTAAAACGATCACTTTAGTGGATGTGAATGGCAAAGAAACGCGTCTGGATATGTACCGCAAACTCACCCCGGACATGATGTACTTAGATGCTATTGTCGGTGGTGAAGCAAGAGCCGAAAACGAACCTTACAATAGAGATAAGTTTTATGCTGTTTTGAATGGCAAAAAATCTAATTTGGTTCAATGCCAATATTTCCACTTCGATCGACAGAACCAACCTTTATCCTATTTCTTGAAACAGCAATAAACCGTTTCATAAGATATTGTCTTTTGAATGCTGATGACTTGTTTGCATAAACATCTCATGCCTATTTTTTTGCTCATTTTTCGATAACTATATTTAATATATGTTTGAAGATACCTACAAGACTATTGTTGCCCCATCAACGGGAAGTTATAGTGAGAAACGCAGTAAGTTTATTGCGTATGCTTTTCCTGTACAAAACGAGCAAAACGTTAAAGAATATTTGACAGAGATTCAAAAAAAGCATAATGATGCACGACATCATTGTTATGCTTACATTATTGGTCCCAATAAAGATGCGTATCGTATGAACGACAATGGCGAGCCATCAGGAACGGCAGGTCGGCCGATTCATGGACAGTTGTTGTCGAAAGATTTGACGAACACTCTAGTGATTGTAGTTCGTTATTTTGGTGGTATCAAATTAGGTGTCAGTGGATTGCAGAATGCGTACAAAGTAGCGGCGCGCGAAGCCTTAGAAGCTGCCACGATTGTGGAGAAAACCATTGATGAAAGCTATGATGTTACTTTCGAATATCTTCAAATGAATAGTGTTATGCAGTTGATGAAAGATCCTTTTGTCACGGTAGTCAGTCAGCAAAGTGACCTAAACTGCACGATACGATTTACGGTTCGTCGGCGTGAAGCAGACAGAATTGTTACAGCATTAAAGAAGATAGGGAAGGTGAGTTTGGTTAACGATTAAAAGTCCAAACCGTTCATTTCGCCGCGAGGGTGAATAATAGTATATTTTGTAAATCTTTCATCGGCGGTAAAGCCATCTCCGTAGTTTACGGAGCCGTCGGCTTTTTTCTGTTTGACCAGGACATTAGAGTAGATAGTGCGTTGCCGTTGGTCCCAAATAATTTCTTGTGTTTCCAAGGTGTCGCCCTTTATCACATCGCGAATAACGACATTATTGCAAGCACGATAAACGGCGTTATTTATAATACAGGCATAATCAGCGGTAAGTATGGCTTGTTTTTGTCCGCTTTCGTTATAAGAAATGGCAGTAATGCCTTTCGGGCAGTCGGAATACACAGAATCGCCGGCATAGCTGTTCATGAGCGGAGTTTTTACGATGAAGCTGGTTTTGCCGCCGTCGCTCATTGTGATGCACATATTTTCAGCTGATTCTTCTGGGAATTTGCCGTTGTATTCCAACAGTTCCACTTTTTTATGTCGGTTACCACATGAAACAAAAAACATCATGAGGCATAAAGCCATCATGATGTTTTTTGCAATATGGTGATTATATTGAAGCATTGAAACTTCGAGATTATCTAACGGTTGTGTTTTCTTGGATCCAGCAGCCAACATGGTAAGAGGAACCCTTGTTGATACCACGTTTGAACAGTTCGTCGCTGCTCGGGAATCTCAAACCAGCGCGTTGTTTGTTGGCTTGTTCAGCACAGCTTGGGTCAACAGCAACAGCTTTAGCATATTTATCAGCAGCAGCCCATGCGTAGTCGTAAGGAAGATCGCTAGAGCATCTGCCGCCAGATCTTGCGTAAAGGTCGCCAATTAAGATATAAGCTTTACCCATGTTTGGATTTGCTTTCAAAGCAGCATAAGCAGCGCTACGAGATTCGGAGAAGTCACCCTTAGTCATGTATGCGGTTGCTAACAGATAGTTGGCATCGGCTTTTTGTTCGTTGGTTTCGCTCATAGCAACAGCTTCTTTCAAATAATTGATAGAGGCATCCAATTCTGCTTTATTGCTGGAACTACCATAGCTTCTTAAGGAGAGCATACCCATCCAGTAAGCGGAGGTTCTGGTCGGTTTAGCTTTGTGTTGGATTTCCAATGCGCTTTTGAAAGTCGGGCTGGTAAGGCAACCGCTCTTAGCCATGGTTACGACAACCTTGTTGATAGCGGAGAGGTCTTCCTTGATAGATTCAAGTTTGTCAGCATAGAGTTCTTCCAAAACTTCGCAAGAAGCGTATGGAGCAACTGCTTTTTCGATCTTGTTGATAGTTTTACGGTAGTTGACAACCAATTTCATTTGTTTGGTGGTGTCTGCAGCCGGTTTTTTGCAGAGGTTGATGAGATAGTTGGTATCAATCTTACCGCTGGTGTACAATTCGTTCAAACTGTCGATAACCGCTGTTTGAGCTTCGTATTGAACCATAGCATTATTGATAGAAACGTCGATATAATCGGTAGCACGACCATAGGCCTCAATAACATAACTGGTATCTTTTGTGGCTTGGGTGAGCTTTTCAGCCAATTGGAAGTATTTATCCCAAATAGCCGGTTGTGTTTTTTCTTGTTCCAATTCGACAGATTGAATGAATTGGTCTAACACTTGCAACAAATCTTCGTATTTGAGGGATTTTGCACGGTAAATAAGCGTGTTGTATGCTTTGAAACCCATGCAGTAGCCCTTGCTGAATTTTTCAGGAAAATATTGATTGCGCATATCATAAGAATAAATCAAGGTGTCAATCAACAGTTCTTTCTTTGCAGAATCTGTTTCTGCTTTGATAAGACTTTGGAAAAGGTTTTGAGCATTGGTATAGATACCATCCCATGAACATGGGCAGTTGTTAACGATTTTTTGCCATGCATCGTAGGCATCATTGTAATTTTTTGCCTTATAATGCAAATTGAAGTTGGTGATTTGAGTGAGGCATTCCAATGAGTCTGCTTCGGTTGCGCCATATTTATATGGGCATTGAGCAAATAAAAAACTGGATGCTGACAGTAACAATAAAACTGCAATTAACTTTTTCATTTTAATTTGTATTTAGGTTTATAATTATTCGATTTTGACTCTTTGATACCACTTTTCTTGCAAGGTGAAGTTGAAAGTGAATCTGAAGTAGTTTTGTTTAATCATATCGTTGACCAAGGTCCCCATTTTCCCATATTCGAATACCAAGTTGATAGTAGAATGTGTGTTGAAGGTTGCTAGAGGTATACCTATACCCAAAGAGACACTAAATTCATCAATAAGTTTATTGTTGAGAAATAAATTTCCTGTAGAATATTTTGCACCCAATCGGAAGGCCATTTTTTTGAAGAATTTGTTGGACAATGGATCGGGAATGTATTGAATACCAGCAGAAGTGATGATTGCATCAGTCAAAGAATCGCCATGATTCATGAATTGATATTGGTTCCAATTTTGCCAAGTTACGTCAGCGGCCACCATCAATTTGTTTTTGTAGGTATAACTAAGACCGCCGCCAACGGATTGCGGAATGTTGAGGTTGCCGCGCAGTTGGCTGTCATGCAGCACCGTATCGTAGGTGGTGACGGAACTATAAATACCTGTATAATAATTGATTAACAAATCTTCCTTGGCCCAGATGTACGCCGTATTGCTATAGGTGGCGCCGATGCCAATGCGGTGGTTTTCCTTAATGTTGAAAAAATACTGCAAACCTGCTGTGAGGTAGATGCCATCAATATGATAGGCATCGTTAATGATGGTATTGTAGAAATTGCTCCCGTCAAATGCCGTATTGCTGGTATTATAAATGGAACCAAATAGGTAAGAAGCGTTCAAGCCAATGGAGAGGCCTTTGCAAATGCGGAAGGCATTACCCCAATAGAGTTGGTTCAGTCCGCCGTGGCCGGAGTAGTCGTAAGTAACTTTTCCAATGCTGTCAATATTTCGGGAGTCTTGAATAGCATAGCCGATAGAACTGAACGGAATGATGCCAACGCTGGTGCGCCAGTGTCTGGTGACAGGCAACCCGATGGTCAGATAACCGGCGCGGGCATAGGTGTTTTTCTGAGTTTGCGTGCCTTGTGTAAGGGTTGAAGAATAAATGGAAGCGGCAGCATCTGCGACGAAAGACAATGAATCGAAAGCCGCATAAGATGCAGGGTTACGGAAATTGATGAAATAGGGATCTTGAATAGCATAGGATGTTCCACTTAAACCATCTAATACACCATTGGATGAGTTATTGATAATGCCGATGCCATAGCCCGAGTAGGGTTGACTGATGTTGTTTTGAGCAGATCCATTTTTGGAAAGCAATACTGCTACAAGCGTTACCAATAACAATGCGTTAAACTTCCGAAACATTAAAGTAAAGTATTTTATATAATCCGTTTAGGACTAAATTTTGGGCGGCAAATATACTATTTTTTATCGAACTTTTGAGAAGCTCGCTATCACCGCCCGTAATAATGACTTTCAAGTTTGGGAAAGTGCTTGCGTATCGGTCTATTAAACCGTCAATCTCAGCGCTCATTCCGTTTATTACGCCAGACAAAATGGAGTTTTGAGTGCTATCGCCAATTAAAAAGTCAATGGGGTGCGGTTCTACCAAGGGCAATCTATGGGTTCCGTTATGCAGCGATTGGAATCGAAGCATCAAACCCGGTGCGATGGAACCGCCCAAATATTCGTTTTGGGCGTTCACAAAGTCGGCCACTAAGCAAGTTCCAGCCTGGAAGGTTAGCACATTCTGATTAGGATACAAACTTTGTGCAGCTACGGCACATGCTATTCGATCTGTGCCTAAAGTACTTATGGTTCCGTAACGAAGGGTTATAGGCAGTTTTAAGTCTTCAGAAAAAGTAAAAATTGGAATCTGATTTCGAAGGGGTTCAATGAGTGTTTGGATCTCTTCTCCAACGGATGAAATGATAGCAGCTTCTAATTCATAATTAGAGCATAACGACAACAAATCCGTTGGCAGCAAATGGGCATATTGCTCCAAATGGACAAGATTGCCGTCATGGTCAAATAGGGCGACTTTTTGTCGCGTATTGCCAATATCGATGACTAAAAACATATTCGTGTAACGCAAATTCTTTCAAATTATTATAGTATTTTTGCCAGCTCTAAAAATAAAAGTGAAAAATTGCAGAATATGGGTTTTATTGAACTGTTTTTGTTATCTCTAAGTTTAGCAATGGATTGTTTTGCTGTTAGTTGCACGGCTGGAGTAACGCAACCGAAATTGAAAGTAAAGTATATTCTTTTTTTCGCATTTTGTTTTGGATTTTTCCAAGCTATGATGCCATTGTTGGGCTGGTTGGGTGGAGAAATTGTGATTGGTTATCTCAGTCGTTTTGCCAATTGGATTGCTTTTGCGATTTTAGCGTTTATTGGGGGCAAAATGATTGTGGAAGGTATTCAAAATAAGGATGATGGAAGTCATACGGATATGACGAAATTGGCCACGGTTATGCTGTTGTCCATCGCCACCAGTATTGATGCCTTAGCCGTCGGCTTTGGTTTTTCCATGATGCAGAATGTGCGTATTGGATGGTCTATTTTCATGATCGGAATGGTTTCATTTCTAATTTCAATTTTAGGATATTATTTGACTAAAAAATTCAGCAAGCATGTTAAAGCCAATATTGCCGAAATCATTGGCGGCATCGTGTTGGTTAGCATTGGGTTGAAGATATTGTTGTTCTAATAAAATCTTGAAAAAAGTGATTTTCAAATCATTTTTTGTGTAAGTTTGCGCTCCAAAATTCTTATTATGAGCGCTCTAAATAATGTTTCTTTTCGGATTGAACCCATGACCAAGCAGGAGTTCATGGGCAAAGAGAAAAAATTGACTATTTCCTATAGCACGGTTAAAGTTCCGATAGGCAATTTTTTAGTGGCCTCTACTTCTAAAGGCATCTGTTTTTTAATGCCTGCGGAGACGAAATGGTCTTCGGTGGAAACGCTGAAGCGGCATTTTCCGCATGCGCGTTTTCGATGCCAAAAGGTAAAACACCATAAAACAGCAGCTTATTTGCTTAAACAGCGTTATGATAAAGTTGAGTCTGTTACTTTGCATATTTATGGAACATCTTTCCAATTGGCGGTGTGGCAGGATTTGCTTGCGGTGCCTTCTGGCATGGTGACTACTTATTGGGATGTGGCAAAGCGTATAGGAAATCCGAAGGCCGCTAGACCGGTCGGGCAGGCCGTCGGGAAGAATCCGATTATGTACATTATTCCTTGCCACAGAGTGATTTGCAAGAATGGCTCCTTGGGCGGATATCGGTGGGGAATTGCAAAGAAAATTAAGTTCCTGAACAAAGAATCCTGTGCCCTAAAAACAGCTGATGGCATGGCAAATTGGGCACCTACTTTTTTCTAATCTTTTTTTGTATTTTTGTCCCCAATTTTGAAAAATTATAATCTTTATGAAAAAGTTAGGCAGATTATTTGTTTTTATCTTTGTTATTCAAATAGTTACAATCTCTAATCAGTTTTTGTTTGCTCAAAAATTAAAAACTACGGATGTCCCCGCTGATGTAACGCAAACCTTAGAGTTTCAGTATCCTTATGTTAAAGTTATCAGTTGGGTGAAAGAAGGTACGGTTTATGTTGCCAACATTAAGGACGAAGGAAGCGTTGGAAAAGTGTATGTCTCATCAGAAGGAACTTGGTTGAGAACCACTTTCAATGTGCCGACAGCAGAACTTCCCTCTACGATTGTGGAATATGTGAAGCAGAACTATCCCGACTTCATCATCAGTGTAGCCTGTTTGGAAGAAAAAGATAATGAGAAATCACACTATTATTTGGAAGTCAAACCTGATGGCGTAGGTTATAAACCCTCCGTTCTGACTTTTTCCACCTCAGGGAAAAACGAACTGATTTCCAGAGATGATCCTGCTGATTTCAAAGATCCTTTGGCTGAAAAGGAAAAACCACAACCTGTGGCTCGCCCGGTTAAAGAGAAACCCGTGGAGGTGATTAAGGATGAGGAGGGCCATATTGCGATGAATGCCGCCGATGTCCCAGATGTGGTGACCAAAGCTTTTGCTAAGAAGGTCCCTAATCCATCTGAACTCTATTGGTTCCATATTGATGGCAAGTATGTTGCAAAATGCGTGGTGTCCGGAAAGAACACAGACCTTTATTATACTCCTGAGGGCGTATGGGAAAAGACGGTGACGGAATTGGAAGAAGACAATCTCACTTCTACCATCCAATCCTACTTGGATGGCAAATATAAAGGATGCAAAATCCAAAAAGTTCTTAAAGAACAACGTGCCGATAAGAAAGATGTGACGATGGTCAGCTTCTACGAAAAGAGCAATATAAAGGAAAAATTGACGACAACGGTTGTTTTTGATAAAGCCAATAAGGCCATTAAAACGGACAGACCCAAAGTGGAGACGTCTGTTGCCGAGAAGGAAGCTAAGCCTGCAGCCAGTAAGCCGGTGGCAGAAAAGCCTGCGAAACCAGAAAAGCCAGCAGCAGAACCATCTGAAAAGTCTAAAAAAGAAAAGCCAGAACCAGTTATCAAAGATGAATATGGCAATATCGCTTTGAAAGCCAATACGATTCCTGAAGTTGTGACCAAAGCGTTGGCTAAAAAGGTTATGCATCCAGAAGAACTCAATTGGTACAAAATTGATTCTATGTATGTGGCAAAATGTATGAATGTCGGCAAAAAGACGGCTGTTTATATTACGGCTGCTGGTATTTGGGATAAGACACTCACGGTTCTTCCAGAAGAATCTGTAACTGGTCCGATGTTGAAACACCTCAACGATTACTACAAAGGTTTCAAATTCAAATCTGCTGTTAAGGAACAACGCGCTGACAAGAATGACAAGACGATGGTTGAGTTCTATGAAAAGAACAATTACAAAGCCAAATTGGTTACAACCATCATTTTCGACAAAACGGGTAAACTTATCCGCACCATTGATCCGGATTATGAATTGGGTGGTGAGAAGCAATCCGAATCCGAAGATGAGGCATTAGAGAAATATTACGATAAAATGAATATGAGTTTGTCTAAAGACGATTCTCAAAGTGTTCCAGAGAATGTAGTGGCGTCTTTCAAACTCAAATATCCGCGTGTTACTACCGTAGAATGGCAAGAAGATGGCAATATGAATTATCAGGCCATCTACTACAGCACACGTGGCAAAGAAATCGTTGTGTTCAATCGCTATGGCGAAGTGGTAGAAACCTGGTTGTTGGGCAAACCCGATAACTTGTCTGCTGCTATTCAAGATTATTTGAAGAAAGAATACAAAACTTGCAAAGTGGTTGAATACTATTCTATTAAGAAAATGGCAGACAAGCAGAATTTCTATAAAGTCCTCATTCAAGACAAGAAAACAGGCGAAGAGAATGAACTTTGGTTCAATTTGTCTGGCAAACCCGTTGAAATGTAATCATTACTCACAGATACTCTTTTACGATGAAATATCTTGAAATCAAACTTACGATATCGCCGACAGAGCCGTGGAAAGATATTTTCACTTCTATGATGGGCGAGATTGGCTGCGATAGCTTTATGGATGGAGAGAGCGAATCCGAATTGCTCTGTTATATTCCAGAAAAAGATTATGATGAGGCCGCTGTGAAGGAGGTGGTCGACGAACATGGTTTCCCCGATGTCAAGGTAACCTGCACAGTAGAACCAATGCCCGACAAGGATTGGAATGCAGAGTGGGAGGCCAACTACACCCCGGTGATGATTGCGGATCGCTGCTATGTGCGTGCGCCATTTCATCCGGCCATGCCCGATACAGAGTTTGAAATTATCATTGAACCCAAAATGTCTTTCGGTACCGCAAAGCATGCGACCACCTATCAGATGGCAGAATATGTTTTAGAAACCGATGTCAAGGGCAAAGCACTCTTGGATATGGGTGCGGGTACTGGCGTCTTGGCCATATTAGCCCACATGAAGGGCGCAACGCCAGTCACAGCCATCGATAATGACGAATGGGCTTATCGCAATGGTCTTGAAAATGTTGCTCACAATGATTGCCCTGAAGTGAAAGTGCTTTTGGGTGATGCTACGATCTTGGGTGATGAAAAATATGACATCATCTTGGCTAACATCAATCGTAATATCCTGCTCCACGATATTCCCGTTTATGTAAAATGTCTTAACCCCGGCGGCCTGCTGTTTATGAGCGGTTTCTATGATGGTAAAGATTTGGAAGCCATCAAACAATGTTGTGCCGACAATGGTATGGCGTATGTGGACCACAAGGTCAAAGATCAATGGGTGGCTGCAAAATTTTGTAAAAAATAATCAATGAAAAGATACATAATCCTTTTGGTGGCGCTGTGCTCGACTGTGTTTGTTCAAGCACAGCGTTTTACTTCATTTTCCAATGACCCATCGCTGACGGTGGAGGAGATGAAGCAGTTTTTGTCCACAGTTCCCAAGGACAGGCAAAAAGAGGCCAATGATTTGTTGGACGCATTTACGATCATGTGGGAAAACGACCTCTATGCAGATGCGCAGATGGCGTTTATTGAAGAAGCCAATAAGTTGGTCAAACACAAGTTACGTCCTATTCCGCATTTTCAATCGTATGTTCAAAGTTTTGCTGCTTTTGCCAAGAGCGACTTTGCGGATGAACCGGAGGTTTGGATTAAAATTGTGGAATACCACGCCACGCATCATGTGACGCTATTCCAAAAGAAGATGCAACTATATCAAGATTTGTTTTCCCACTCTATTTTGAATACGGAAGACAATGTGCGCTGGGAAGTTGTTGGAGCTATTGATAAAATGGGTTTTGATACGGTTCCCTATTTTGATTTCAACAATGTGGAATTGATAGGCCATTCGATTAGTGACAGTGTTGAAATCTTTGATGTAAATGGCCGCTATTTTCCGGCCTCTACAACTTTTAAGGCCACAAAAGGCAAAGTTTATTGGACTCGTGCAGGCTTGGATGGCAGTGTGAATGCGGACCTGAAAAACTTTGAATTCGACACGCGCTTTCCGCAAGTTACGGTTGAAAATGCGCTTTTGCACTATCCCGATCTTTTTAGTGCACCTGTGTTGGGCCGTTTGGATGAAAAGGCAATTTTAGCTACTTCTGAAGAAAAAGCCACCTATCCGCGTTTTACAAGTTATAACAAAACCATGGCCATCCACAATCTTTATCCTGATGTGGACTATATTGGCGGTTTTGATTTGCGTGGTTCCTCTATTTACGGCACCTCTTCCGGTGAAGATTTAGCTTCGGTAAGCATTACTCGAAAGGGTAAAGTCATCATCAAGGCATTTTCAAAGAGTTTCTTGATTAAGCCCACCAACCTTCTGGCCGAAGATGCCCATGTTAGCATTTATATTGAGTCGGACTCTATTTATCATCCGGCCGCCAATTTCAAATACAATAACGATAGCAAGGAATTGCTGATTTCCAGACCGAAGCAGGGTGTGGGCCGTTCCCCATTTTTTGATTCCTATCATAAAATGGATATCACGGTTGAATCTATTCATTGGAATACGAATGAAGAGCGTATTGAATTCAGACCTATCGTGGGCAACTCCAGCGAGCAGTCGGCTATTTTCGAATCGCAGAACTTCTACGAAGAGTCTATTATGCATGAAATTGCAGGTTACAATACGGTTAATCCATTGTACTCTTTGTGGGAACTGTTCCGCAGTGCTGGCTATGAGGATCTTACCATTGAAGATGTGATTGCTTGGTTCCAAAAACCACCATTGGATATCAAAGCGATGATGATTGACTTTGCCGCCAGGGGCTTTATTGAGTATGACATCAACAACAATAAGATTCACTTCCGTAAGAAGATTTCCCAATATTTGAATAATCAGGTTAAAAAGAAGGACTACGATAATATTCGATTGGAGTCCAAAACCCATTTTGCTTCTTTGGACTTGCTGACCAATGACTTGAAAGTTACGGGGTGCGACTTCTTTGTTCTGAGTGATACCCAAATCGTCAATGTATATCCGATGAATGAATTGGTGACGGTGAAGAAAAATCGCGATATGGTTTTCTCTGGTCGTGTGATTGGCGGTTTGTTTGATTTTGTTACACACAATTGTCGTTTTGAGTACGATCGTTTTCTCGTTGACATGGATGTTATTGACACATTGATTATGTATGTGGAAGATAAAAACGGTCCCATGGATATGTATGGCGATTATCACTTAAGGAGGGTGAAGAGTGAAATTGAAGAGATATCGGGTACGCTGTTCATTGATGCGCCGGGCAATAAGTCTGGTTTGGTGAACTATCCGGATTATCCTATTTTCGAGGCGCGCAAGGGCGGTAAAGTGTTCTACGACAAACCCGAAGTCTTGGGTGGTGTGTATGATCGCAACAGATTTTACTATGCGGTTGATCAATTTAGGATTGTCAATCTGGATAATTTCGTCATAGATTCTATGAAATTTACGGGTGCGTTGGTTTCCGGCGGCATCTTTCCAGACATTGCGGAACCTTTGAAAGTCCGTCCGGATTTCTCTCTCGGTTTCAAACACAAAACGACAGGGCTGCCAATGTATGTCAACAAGGGTCACTACCAAGGTACGGTTGATTTGAGCAACAGAGGTTTACGCGGTAAGGGTACGATTGACTACATCACCTCACATACGGTTTCTGATAGTTTGGTATTCTATTTGGATTCCACCAATGGTTCGGCTAATCATCATACGGTAGATGAGCAGATGGCGGGCACAGAATTCCCGCCTGCATTCGTGGATGATGCTTATATGCATTGGGAACCTTATAAGGATCAGATGTTTATCAATACGATTGAAAATCCAATTGAGGCCTTCCACGAAACATACTTGGTGGGCAATTCCAAAATCACGCCGCATGGCATGTATGGTACTGGTATTGTCAAGTTCGGCCGTGCCGATATCACCTCAGATTTGTTTTTTTACAAACACCATGAGTTGCTGGCCGACACTTCTGATTTGCGTATTTACGATATCAGCAGCGGCAAGGATATTGCTTTTTCTACGGATAATTACAATTCCCATATTGACTTCAAAACCAGGAAGGGCAAGTTCGTCGCCAATGGCGAGGCGTCGGAGGTTTATTTTGTTAAAAATGAAATCAAGGCGAAGTCTTCAGAATTCGAATGGGATCCTATTGACTCAACTGTGCTGAGGTTTAAGTGGGATGATCCGTACAAGCATGTGGACATTGACAACACTCCTTCCCGCGAGCTAGTGGATATGCATAGCCAAGGCAACGACTTGTATGCTGCTGATCCGTCGGTTGGCTATCGTTTCAGTGTTTTGAATGCTGAATTTGACTTTACGAAAAATGTGATTTCTGCTCACGGTGTGCGCTACATCAACACGGGAGACGCTGCCGTTATTCCGTATCATGGTGAGGTTGTCATTCGCGAAAAGGCCCACATGGACGAACTGAAGAAGTCCAGAATCTTGGCCGGCCGTGAAAACAAATACCATGAGTTGTACGATTGCAATGTTAGAATTCAAACCGTCACCAAATTCTATGGCAATGGCTATTACGATTATGTAGATGAAAACAAGCAGATACAGAAACTCTATTTCGACACCGTCTATTTCAATCGTGAAACCTATGGTGATGCGAAGATTCCGTTGGAGATGAATTTCCAATTCAGTGATCAGTTTGGCTTTGATGGCCGTGCTGAATTGCACAGCACGAATCCATTCTTGTCTTATTTTGGTGGGGTGGAAATCCGCACGGGTTGCGATACTTTGCGCCATGCGCGTATGAAGATTTTGCAACAGGTGGACCCGAACAATATCATGTTGCAGGTTCATGAGAGAACGAAAGATATGGACGAACGCAAGGTCGTTGTGGCTATTGCGTCCTCAAATAAGACGGGACGTATTTATACGGCTTTCGGTACTGCAAAAGATGAGTTTAACGATGCAGAATACATCAATGTGTTTGGTTATATAACATACGATAAAGAAACACACGAATTCAAGGCGGCTTCTATGGAGAAATTGCAAGATCCGACGGTGCCAGGCAATATCATTACGCTGAACACTACGAATTGCGTGGCGACGGGTATCGGCAAAATTGACATGGGCGCGAAATTAGGCCGTGTGAAGTTTGTAACCAATGGTACAATCGTCAACTTCATGTCTGCCGATTCTGCCGAAATGCATTTGGTGACCTCCATAGATTTCTTCTTCAATGATGAATCTATGAAGCAGATGAACAAAGCATTGGAAAATTCCACTTCTATGAATTTTGTAGATGTCTCCAATGATGAAGCCTACGACCAGGCTCTTTACAATATTTTAGGTAAAACAGAATATGAGCGTTATACGCGAAATGTTGCGTTGGGCAACCAGCGTCGTTTGCCAGACGCCTTGCAGGTGAAGTTTCTCTTCTCCAATATCGATTTTGAGTGGGATAAAGATTTGTCCACATTCAAATCTCAAACCACATTGCCTTTGATTGTGTGTGGTGGCAAGCAGATTTACAAGATGGTGCCGGGCCGAATTGTAATTGAGAAGCGCGGTTCCAGAAACAAGCTCTATATCTATTTTGAATTCGATGACCAATACTATTATTTCCAATTTGAAAATAATGCGGTATCAGGTTATTCATCAGATAAAAACTTCAATGAGGCCATTTCCAAAACCAAGCCCAAGAACAGATCTTTGGCCCCTGAAAATGGCGAGCCTTCCTTTACATACAAGTTGGGTAACCGGGGGTGGAAGAACAAGTTCGTGAAGAAGTATTTTACCAATATTGAGGAAGAAGAGGAGGAGAGTGAAGATTAATGGAAAGGCCTATTTTAATAGCGGGACCTTGTGCTGCCGAAAGTGAGCAGCAGGTGCTGGCCACAGCGGAGCAACTTCAGCAGGCTGCCAATGCCCATGGTTTGGAGCTGGATGGTTTTCGTGCGGGCGTATGGAAACCGCGCAGTCAGCCCAACAGCTTCTCCGGTGTTGGCGAACCCGCATTGGAGTGGTTATCACAAGTGCAGCGGCAATTCAAGTTGCCCGTTTGTGTGGAGGTTATGAATGCCGCCCAAGTGGAGTTGTGTGCCCGTTATGGCATTCGTATGGTGTGGGTGGGCGCGCGCACTGCGGTTAATCCGACCGAAGTGCAACAACTTGCCGATGCCGTCCGCCATAGCGATTTCACGGTGCTGGTAAAAAATCCTTTGGTGCCCGACCTTAAATTGTGGATTGGCAATATTGAACGATTTGCCAATGCGGGCGTGCGTCAGGTGATGGCCGTGCATCGCGGCTTTCCGGACAATAATGAAAATGTATATCGCAATGCGCCGTGTTGGGAGATACCCATCGACTTGAAGGTGCATTTTCCAGATTTGAAAATCCTTTGCGACCCGTCTCATCTTTGCGGTTCAACGCAATGGATAGGCCAAATCTCTCAAATAGCGTTAAATTATGGGTTCAATGGACTAATGATAGAGAGTCATGTTCGGCCGGAACAGGCACTGAGCGATGCCGCCCAGCAGCTGACGCCGCAAGCGTGGGGCGAGCTGGTGGCCACATTGCAAGTGCGCACCGATATGCCCAATCGTGACCTGATTTGTCAGCGCGCCCTGCTGGAAAATGTAGATACCCAATTAAGCGAATTGCTCGCCAAACGTATGCGCATAGTGGATGATATTGCGGAAATCAAACGCAAAAACAATCTTCCTGTGGTGCAGCCGCAACAATGGCAGCAAGTCACTGAGCGTTTTCTGAAGCCTGGACAAGATCCTGCTTATCAAGAATTTATCAATCAGTTTTTAGAAATATTGCACCAAGCATCTATTAAACGACAGAATAACCATAACGAATAAATCTAATAATCTCAAATGAACAACAAAAGTTACAACGGCTGGATTTTCTTTCTGTATTTGTTAATTGCCTTCCTTTTGGGCGTATCTGTAGCGATCAATTTTCTGCCCTCCAAAAAGACGAGTATTAGAAACTCCCATCTGCAGAAGCTCAATGAGGTGATGAACTATATTGACCAGTATTATGTTGATTCTGTTGATGTTGATTCTATATATGATAGGGCTATCAATTCGATATTGCAGAGTTTGGATCCCCATTCGGCTTATTCGTCTCCAGAAGAAAATAAGGCCATGATGGAATCTTTGGGCGGTTCGTTTGAGGGAATTGGCATCCAATTCAATATTATGAACGACACGCTGATGGTGATTGCAACAGTGTCAGGCGGCCCTTCCGAAAAGGCCGGTTTGCGCGCAGGGGATAGAGTTATCTCGGTGGACGGCGAATCGATAATAGGCATTACCAACGACAAGGCATTCAAATTGCTGCGCGGTAAAAAAGGCACCAAAGTGAAAGTCGGCGTGCGCCGTCCGGGCTTTAAGGAGACCTATCACTATGAAATCAAACGCGATGTGATTCCAACCTATACCGTAGATGTCTCCTATATGATAAATAATAAGATTGGCTATGTCAAAATCAATGAGTTTGGCTCTACAACGGCGGATGAATTTATTCAGGCCATCCAAAAGCTGAAGGGTAGGGGAATGACTTCTATGATAGTAGATTTGCGCGGCAATGCAGGTGGCTTTTTGGATGCGGCCGTTGGCGTTTGCGACGAGTTGCTTAGCAATAAACAGAAGATTGTCTCCATAGAGGGCCTTAAACAGCGTATGGAGAAAATCGTTGCTACGAGAAAAGGCAATTTTGAAACGGGAAAGGTGGTCATCTTGATTGATGATTTCAGTGCATCGGCATCCGAAATTGTGGCAGGGGCTATTCAAGATAACGACAGAGGCCTCATTGTGGGCCGTCGTTCTTTTGGCAAGGGCTTGGTTCAGCGTCAGTTTGACTTGTCTGACAAATCTACGATACGATTGACCACCGCACGCTATTATACGCCGAGCGGCAGATGTATCCAACGCGATTACAAGCAAGGCACAGAGGCATATTATGACGAAATTGTTGATCGCTACATCAGTGGTGAAATGGCTAGTCGCGACAGCATCCGTTTGGATTCTACCAAAGCATACAAAACAGTTAAGGGACGCACGGTATATGGCGGCGGCGGTATTATGCCCGACTATTTTGTGCCTATTGACAGGGGCAATGATTTGGATGGCTATTATCAAGTGGCCAATACGGCAGCTTTGACTCAATTTGCCTTCAATTACACGAATCAGCATAAGAGCGATTTGAAAAATCGCTACCCGAATGCGCAAGCATTTGTGAGTAATATGACCATTTCCGATGCTCAATACAATCAGATGATGGAATACTATAAAAAGCTCTCCAAGACGCCTATCCCTACCATGACTACGGCTTCTAAAAAAGAATTGAAAGTCTGGATAAAAGCACTTATAGGTCGGAATCTCTATGGCGAAGACGCTTTTTATCCCGTGATCAATGCGACAGACCCTGTTGTCATAAAAGCATGCTCATTGCTTAAATAACGATATGACTTTCAATCTAATGAGCATTTTGTAAAAGGATATTATTTTTTTCTTATATTTGCCCCCCTTTGATATTTTGCTTTCAAGGGGGGGGTGTTCTTTGTTTTTAATTTAAAAATACAATCAATTCAAATATTAACCAAATTTATTATTTAACGTGAGTTCGATATAATATAATTATCTAAAAATGAATAACATAACGA
>JAKSMD010000033.1 GCA_024400815.1 Bacteroidales bacterium
TCACTTCTAAACCTTAAACCTTAAACTTTAAACCTTAAACCCCAAAAGATTATGGAAGAAAAAAAGTTCGACAGCACCTCCTTCTCTGAGGCGATCCGTAAGGCTAATGAGGCTTTTGACGGTGCCGCGGAAGTGCGCTGGTCGGAGGATGTATCCGAATTGGTGTTCGCCTGGCCTAAAAAGAAAGTGGCGTGGATTGCCGTTGTCAAAGGCATCGTGCTTGTGCTGTTGATTGCAGGGGTCGTTACCGAAGTGCTCCCGTTTGGGCTCTTTGTAATTGTGCTATTTGCCGTAGAACAAATATACCCTCTGAATAAAACATTTTATCGAACGGTGGTGGATATGAAATGCAAAACTGTAAGCGGGAAATGGGGCTTCATTACCATAAAAGAGTGCTCTTTGAATGATTATTACAAGATGCTTGTTTACTGTCTTTCCGTCAATGGCTCCAGTCCGATCCCGGAAGACTTCTGCCTGGTCTTTAAAGAAAGCGGCAAACGCAAAGAACTTTTAGTGACACATATCGGAAGTAAAGATGCCGCTAAAACATCTGCCATCAAAGAGGCTGTCGTTTCCCTCTTCCAACTTGTTCTGCGCGAC
The DNA here is from genome assembly GCA_024400815.1 of Bacteroidales bacterium. Lineage (GTDB taxonomy): Bacteria > Bacteroidota > Bacteroidia > Bacteroidales > WCHB1-69 > F23-D06. The sequence continues at coordinate 601 of JAKSMD010000033.1, forward strand.
TGCGGCATGGATGGTTGGGAGGATGAGACGCCGGAGTACAGACTCATTCATCGAAATTCAATATTTAGATAAGGTTGGATGGAGATGAAAATCCTAATTCTCGTTGCCGTGCTGATATACAAACTGGTTACGAAGAATTTCAAAGTCGTATTCTTTCTGCAGATCTTCTTTATGGTTGTTTGGCTATACCTCTTTTTCGGCTCCATAGGTGGTTATCCTATTTTATGGATGCTGCTGGACTGAGTAGGACTGCAGTTGTATTTTGGAAAACAATTTGAAAAATAACTTTGAAGGAACCGGTCGCTTTGATTTTTTTGTATTTTAGCAAATGATAAAATAATAATAGTTAATATTGATTATTAGGGTTAAATAATATTATGATATCACTAAATGCACTAACGCCAAATGGGGTGATGGTTGAAATTAGTAAGGAGGACACCAATGTTTCATAACCGCGGTTTCTCTTTCGTGAATATATTCCTGGCACTGCTCGTCGGCTCTCTTTTTGTATCTAATAGCTGGGCGCAAGAGCCATTCCCACTGCCCGATACATTAGTCAAAACGTTCAATGGACAACAAGTACTCTTTCCGCTTGTGCAGGAGACGGAAATAGAGAAACTCATCGCCAGTATCCCCGACCACACGTTGGACCAGTCGCCTGCGGAGGCATTCACAAAGACATATTACAGTTTGCTGACCGAGGCGTGGAATGTCCCTTCCGATAATCCGGGTGGGATTGGCAGTGATGAGTGGCTTCACTATTTCCTTACAGGCAATGGCGGAGACTCGTGTGCTCCCCGAATTTTGGATTTTCATCAGAATGGCCAATATGCGCGAGTGGTTTTTGTGTGCGATAGCGTATCGCCAGAACCCGTTTCCAATGAGCATACGGTTGATTTCCAATTTGATGGAACTCGCTGGGTGATTGCCGATTTTGATGGCACTACTGAAAAATTGTATTCCTATATCCAAACTATGCGTAACTATTTCCGTTCGGATGAATGGACTGCGGACTTGAAAAAGATGCGCTATTTGACCTCAAAAGAACGGAAAACGGCACAGCAAAGGGTGGCAGAATATTTTGCCAAATATCCGCAGGACAGGTAGTAACACAAGGAGACAAACTATAACAACTTATAAGTTGGCAGGAAAATGGGCGTGAACATTCTTATGTGATGATCGTTTTTTGTACTTTTGCGGCTTGAAATACAAGAGATATTACGGAGACAGAACAACCCCTTAACGCACACAACAAAAGCGACTTTCCGCTTGCACAAATTTCCACCTCTGACGCATCATCCATCGTAATGTACACGACGGAGGACAATAGTATCCAGCTGGACGTCAAGCTGGAGGGAGAGACCGTATGGCTGAGCCAACAGCAGATGTCCATATTATATGATACGGACAGAACGTCAATTCTTCGACACATTAATAATATTTATAAAAGTCAAGAATTAGATGAACTGTCAACCTGTGCAAAAATTGCACAAGTTCGACAAGAGGGTAATCGTCAGGTTGAAAGAACCATCCCGTTCTACAATCTTGATATGATTATATCTGTGGGATATCGCGTGAATTCAAAAAATGCTACAAAATTTAGAAAATGGGCCACAGCTATCCTGAAAAAATATCTCATAAAAGGCTATGCTGTCAACCAGAACATCACTTTGCAGCGTTATGATGAGTTGAAAAAGGTGGTTCAACTGATGTCGCGCACCTATCAGCATCAGGAGGAACTCTCCAGTGAAGAAGCCGGCGGAATGATTAGTGCGATAAGCGATTACGCTTATGCATTAGATACGCTTGACCATGCTGTATGGCCCGAATGGCCACAAGCGCATTGCCGACAACACGCTGGTGGCGATTACGCTGATGATTGCCGAAAGCAGGCCCGAAGAGAAGGACGCCATTGTGAAAGTGGTAGTGAATCTGATCAATCAGGATAATCAATAACTTAGTATCTTTGCAATCAAAGAACAGCAACTTTATATGGATTTAAAAACAAATAAAATTATGAATATGATTACAGAAGGTTACATGCCGTTTGGCGAATTTAAGACGTATTATAGAATTGTGGGCGACATTCAGGAGTCCTACCGTAAAGGGATGGCTCCATTAGTGCTGATGCACGGCGGCCCCGGCTCCACGCACAACTATTTCGAGGTGCTCGACAGCTTAGCCGAAGAGGGTAGGGCACTGGTGATGTACGACCAGCTCGGCTGCGGCAACTCCTACGTGGAAAACCGTCCCGATCTTTGGGTGGCGCAAACCTGGGTGGACGAACTCGAATGTCTGCGCAAACATCTTGGCCTCAAAGAGGTGCATTTGCTTGGCCAGTCCTGGGGCGGTATGCTTGCCATCACCTATATGTGCGACAACAAGCCCGCGGGCGTGAAGTCCGTCATCCTGTCCAGCTCGCTCTCCTGTTCGCAACTGTGGGGACACGAGCAACACCGTAATATCAAGTTCATGTCGCCCGAGGACCAGAAGGTGATTGCCGAAGCTGAAAAGACCGGCGTTTATGACGGCAAGGAATATCTGGAGGCCGTTGACCACTTTATGGAGCGCCATTGCTGCGCATCGGTGTTCGGACCTGAGACGCCCGAGTGCGTCACGCGCCCGAAGAAGAGTGGCAGCGAGAGCTATGTGGTGGCTTGGGGACCCAACGAGTTCACCCCATTAGGCACGCTGAAGGAGTGGGACTATACCGAAAAGCTGAAGTCGGTGCAGGAACCCGTGCTGGTCATCAGCGGCACCAACGACCTGTCCACCCCGATGATTGCCAAGACGATGTACGACGCCGCCCCGAACAGTCGCTGGGAACTCTTTGACGGCTGTCGCCACATGTGCTTCGTAGAGGCCACCGACAAATACCTGAAGCTCGTGGGCGACTGGATGAAGGAGAATGATTAGTGAAGTACTATGTCTAGGTTTGAGAAAATTATTACCATTTTGCTGGCAGTCTTAGGCATTGTCATAACAATTGCTGTTGTTATGTTTGTGCTGTGTCGTGAAATAGATTATACGTATCAAGTATATAGCATGAAAGAACTCGATGCGGTAATCACCGCTTTCAAAATCATTGGAGCCTACATTGTGTGTGTGACAGTTTTTATGTTGTATCTGTTTTTTAAATATAAATAAAATCTTTTTTTGTATTTTTGCGGCTTGAAATACAAGAGATATTATGAAGACAGAACCAACCCTTAACGCACACAACAAAGACGAGTTCCCGCCAACAGATATTGGAAGGAACGGACACGATGTCCAATCTGCCGTTAAGGGAATCAAATTATCCTTTAGAAAATTGATATTGCTAAACTATTCAATAGTACTGGTTTTAGTTGCGTTATTCCCGATAGGATTAAATGCTACGTTGACATTTATACCATTTAGTTGGGTGTTATTTGTTCATCTGAATTTTGTTAAATCTAATTCGGTTCGTGAGTTGTTGATACTGGATATCAATATGACTGTGGCTTCTACCTTATCTGTTATAATCTCTTCAGGTTTGTATTTCTGGCTCGTTTGGTACGATGGGCTCGGCCTCCTTCTCGCCTTTTACGAAACACTTGTTGTCTTTTTGATATCCTTGATTTTCACGATTATAGGAGTGATTCTTAAATCAAGGCAAAATAAAAAAGCCCCCAAGCGTCGTTTCTTTTATGATATGTTCTTTCCGCCCAATTAAATCCGTATACAGCAAAAAAACAACAGTGGTTTTGCCCGCTCACACGGCCAAATGATTGTCGTGTATGATTTGCGAAGAAAATATTTGCAGGGGATTGGCAGTGTGTGATGTTCACTTTTTCCTATATTTGCGGATTGTTTTTTTGTGAATACTATGAAATATGTTCGTGGGGTTAACTGGTACAAATTGAATGTGAATTATAAAAACAATGATTAAATATAATGACAGATAATAGTGAAAACGAAGTTTCATTGCAATTGGCTGGCAATGATGAAATACTCATTTATCAATCTCAAGATGGGACAATTAAAGTAGATGTTCTTTTTGAGAATGAAACCGTATGGTTGTCCCAAAATCAATTGTGCGTGTTGTTCGGAAAGTCTAAATCTACAATCAGTGAGCATATTAAACATATTTTTGAAGAAGGTGAATTGGATGAGAAATTGGTTGTTCGGAAATTCCGAACAACCACTCAACACGGAGCCATAGATGATAAGACACAAAGTCATGAAACAAATTTCTACAATCTAGACGTCATTATCTCGGTAGGATATCGTGTTAAATCTCATCAAGGCACTCAGTTCCGAATTTGGGCTACTCAACGTTTGAGAGAATATCTAATAAAAGGGGTAGCTCTCAATGATGAACGGTTTAAACGAGGTAATTCAATGAATTATTTCAAGGATTTGTTAGAACGCATTCGTGAAATTCGAATGTCGGAACGAGTGTTTTATCAGCAAATCAAGGATATATATGCGACAAGTATTGATTATAATCCTTCAGATGAAACTACAGTGGAGTTCTTTAAAGAAGTTCAGAACAAGCTGTTATGGGCGGTTAGTGGCAAAACGGCTGCCGAACTGGTGTATTATAGGGCAAATGCCAAATTACCAATGATGGGACTGACTTCTACTGAATATAGTGGGAAAGTGGTGAAAACGGACATTGCGATTGGTAAGAATTATTTGAATGAAGAAGAAATAAAAATCCTAAAACTTATTGTTGAACAATTCCTTGCCTTTGCAGAAGCGCAAGCGACTGCTCATATTCCTATGTATATGAAAGATTGGGTAGAGAAACTGAAAATGGTTCTTAGTATGAATCAAAAATCAATATTGGAGGATGCGGGGCGGATTTCGCACCAGATGGCAATGATAAAAGCTGGTGAAGAATATGAAAAGTATAGACAAGAACAACGCCAAATCGAGCATTTAGAGAGTCTGAAAGAGTTGGATGCGGACTTGCGAAAACTTCAACAATAGAAATGAAATACTTGATAAGAGAAAGTTTTTGTAAATGCTAAACAATTATCCGATACGAAAATATATGGTACAAATAACGTAATTATGACTCCAGAACCAACCCTTAACGCACACAACAAAGACGAGTTCCCGCCCGCGCACAACACGATGGGCTCCTCCTTAATCAAACTGTTTGTTTTGTTGTTCGGCACAGCGTTCCTGTGTGGATGCAACTCCAATGACTCTGCGGAGAACAAATCATACAATATGGCCGAGATAGGTACGTCAGAAGATTCGATAAGGAATGATACTTCAAACAGTCGGTTGGCGCAAGGACCAACCAGTAGGCTGCGCTTTAGTGATGGAACGACTGCCAATATAACAAATGAAATCCAAATTAAAGGGAAGGTGGATTCTATTGTGATACAGAACAAGACTTTCTACGCAGAGATAGGATATTGTGGCAAAGGATATAGAATATTGAGGGAAGAAAATTTGGCGTTCATTGAAGATCTTGCCATTCGTGAGAAATTTCGTTCCTATTTTGATGTTTCTGATGTTGGCGAATACTATGACATAGATCCTACGGCTATTGAACTGACACAGGATGGTTCCCAATTCTACATCACTTGTTGGGCACCCAATGCCTGTAAAATCAAACCCAACACGCGTGTTGAGTGCAAATCACATCTTTTTAATGTCTATACCGACAATGGCCTGCGCCAAATGATTGTCATATATGATTTGCGAAGAAAATATTGATGGCCGAAAAAATCCTACTCATCATTCTTTTGATTGATAAATACTTTCGCTCAGTGAGAGGGCGTTAGATTTTAACTGAAAAACATAAGTGTTTGGACTAGATTTTTTTATAAATTTGCCGTTTGTTAAAAATAGCATATTATGCCTGAAATTACACGCTTTTACGGTCTTTTGAAATGATAGATGGAGAATGGAGTCTTCTTCTATGGCTGTTGAACCTCAGGTAGTATATAATGAAAAATGCTCAAATATGAACGAACAACCCACCCTTAACGCACACAACAAAGACGAGTTCCCGCCCGCGCATACGGCGGAACATTTATTGAACCAGACAATGGGCCGCATGTTCGGCTGCGAGCGCAGCAGGAATATGCACATCGAACGCAAGAAGAGCAAAATCAACTTCTTAATTGAGCGACCACTGACGGATGAGGAGGTCAAGGCGGTGGAGGCCAAAATCAACGAGCTGATTGCCGCCGACCTGCCAGTGACGTTTGAGTTCGTTACGCGCGACAACATCCCCGATGGCGTGAAACTCGACAAACTGCCCGAAGATGCTTCCGAAACCCTGCGCCTCGTGCGCATCGGCGACTACGACGTGTGCCCCTGCATCGGCACGCACGTGAAATCAACAAAGGAAATCGGCAACTTCCGCATTACCAGCACCAGCTACAACGAGGGGAGTTTTAGGTTTGTGTATAGAGTAGATTAGTAGATTAGTAGAGGAGTAGAGGAGTAGAGGAGTAGATGGGTGTAGGAGTAGAGGAGTAGAGGAGTAGAGGAGTAGAGGGTTATGAGGTGTGAGGGGGGAGTTTGTCCTCTAATGCGGCTCTTAAGGCGTTGAGCATTTTGGAGATGGATGTTGTTTGCGCCTTGATTATTTTGAATTCATCATCAGTTATATAACTTAAATCTTTCGAAATTGAAAATTGACAATAAACCTCCATTAATGACCCATAAGCAATAGATATGAAATGTAGTTGCTCTTTGATTGACATCCGTCCAGACCCCTCTGCAATGTTCGATGGAATTGAAATGACCGCTCTCCTTATCTGATTGCATAATCCAAATTTCTCATAATCAGGAAACTGCTTTAATAAATCGTAAGAAGTCATCACATACTCTTTGGACAACTGCCAAACTTTCAAGCGCTCAAAAGCAAACTTTGAATCAACCATATTATTATTATTTAATTGTTAATTTATAGTTTGAAATATTTTGCAAATATAAAATTATTCCTAATATAATCAACCCGTCCACTAATCTACTAATCAACCTCTCTACCTCTCTACCTCTCTACCCATCTACCCCTTTCCCATGTCCACCATCTTCATCATATTATCTCTTATACTCGTGCTCTTGGGCATTGCGGGTTCCGTAATTCCCGCCCTGCCCGGGCCACCCTTGAGCTGGGTCGGACTGCTGTTGCTGCATCTGTCCACTGTCGCTCAATACAGTGTTTCCTTTCTTGTCATTACCGCCGTGGTGGCCGCAGTCATCACGGTGATGGACTTTGTGTTCCCGTCTCTGAGTACTAAGAAGCATGGCGGGAGCAAGGCTGGCATCTGGGGCTGCAATATCGGCCTCGTCGTCTCCATCATCGGCCTGCCTTTCGGCCCGCAAGGTCTGCTGGGCATCATCTTCTGGCCTTTTGTTGGGGCGCTGGCCGGCGAGTTTGTCAGCGGCAAAAAAGACAAAGCGGCCTTGCGTGCCGCGTGGGGCGCCTTCCTCGGCTTCCTCACGGGCACCGGACTGAAACTGGCGTACGGCCTCGTGGTCGCCTTCTTCGTAGTGAAGGATTTGGTGGTTTAGAGGTGAGAAGTGAGAAACTTGGGAGCATTTGAGAATTAATGGTATTTTTGCAGACAAATTGACAGCGATATTTTAATAGCTGTATTCTATAAATCCAACAATATGAACAAACATCTATTCCGACTGACTGTTCTGATTTTTGTGCTGGGCTTCTCCTCGGCTAAGGCGCAGTCGTATGATACGCTGTGGAATCGTTTTTATCACTCCAACCATCATCGTATAGCTGATGCCAATGCGATGTTGGATACGATAGTGTGGAAAGCGCAGGCTGAAAACAATGAGTACCAACTGTTGAAGGTCAATCACGCGCGCGTCTCGTTGAATCGGAGCGGCAGACGTTGGGATGAACGCGGTGCTATTCTCTATCTCGATTCCGTGCGCCATTTTTCAGGTCCTCTTTACCAACCGATATATGACTTTTCTATTGGTATGTTGTTGGACAAGTATGCTGTCCGTTATTATTCTTCCAATACCGATTATAAAAGTGATTATCGCCATTTGGATGAATGGTCGAGAGAGGCACTTGCGGCCGAGGCCGACCGCCTTTTTCAAAAAGCTATCGACAGCAGTGCCCCGCTCATTAATCTCCCGCTGACAAATTATCCAGGTCCCGATTATCTTTTCTTGTTGGATGTCGGATATTATAGTAGGAATCGGTACGCTTACGATTGTCCGACACTATTTGATTTGCTGGTGCAGTCGCGCATCCAGCAGGTTGAAGACCATTTCCGAAGAGATCAGGCGGCTGCTTTGTGCGACTTCGCTATCCGTCAACATAAACTGCCTGAAGACAGGTCTCTGCTCATTGAATATGAATTGGACCGTTTGGAATATCTCTATATCAAAGACAATCCCAATGATACGGCAGCATATAGGCGCTCTTTGCTTGATTTAGAACAGCGTTATGGTCCGGACGATGCCTTCACATACGCGTGGGCATTGTATTTTTTCGGACTTAATGAAAACCGGAGGGCAGACGCTCTTTCCCGCTTTGATTCGTTGATTCAGCATTCTGATGATCCTTTCTTCATCAACAATGCTAATTACTATAAGGAGGAAATCCTCAAAAAATGGCTGTATGTTCACGAGGCCCAGTCGGATTTTCAGCCGAGTCGTTATTTGCCGTTGTGCGTTTCATACTGCAATGTCGATTCGATATACGTGAGCATCTACCGCACGGGTGTCCCATTGTCCATCCCGTTTGTAAAGGGTAAGGATAGAATCCCACATCTGAAAGCGGATGATGCGGAACAACTGCAACAGTTGTATCGCAAACAGTTTTTCACGCTTCCCACGGAATATCCCTATTGTCTTTCCTCTACAGACATTTGGCTCGACAGCCTGCCGATAGGAAGCTATGTGCTCGTCTTTCACGAGACACCGCAGTGGGACACGGTGTCGGTGCTGATGGTGAAGACCATACAGATTACGGACATTCAATTGACGGGGTGGAGTGATAGCAGGCATTTCTATTTTGCCGCCAATAATCGCAAAACAGGCGAGGCTCTCGCTAACCGCAGGGCTGTCATCCGACCGTATTATATCGGACTGGAACATGTGCGCCACAGTGACGAGTATGGTCAATTCAAAATGCGCCGGAATATTTCGCACGGCGAGTGGAACGGCACTATCGCTATGGATTTCCACAATGGTCGCAAAGATGTATATGATACATATTATCAGGAGTATAGATATCGCTCACATTCAATGCCACATCAGGATTCCCGTCGCAATATGTGGCTCGCCCAGATTGCCTTGGATAGGACATTGTACCGCCCCGGACAGACCGCTTTCTATAAGGTTCTGATTGCCGATAAGGGGCAGACGATTGCCGATCGCGAGGTGTTTGTGAAATTGAAAGATGAAAATGACAACGTTTTGGATTCCGCCCAAATGCGCACCAACGAATTCGGTTCGGTGGCAGGCCGTTTTCAGTTGCCGAAGAAGGTCGGAAACTATGTCTTAGAGGCGTATTATTATGATAATGAGAAAAAGAAGGCGCCGAAACTTTATGCCACAGCGGAAATAGAAGCGGCGGAGTACCGTTTGCCTACCTTCAAAGTGGAGATGCAGAAGGATGAACGCGAGTATGCGAAGGGTGACACGCTGTTGGTGTCCGGCTTTGTGCGTGCGTTGTCGGGCGTCCCTTTGCCCGATGTGTCCGTCCATATTCGAGGATTTCTGATAGACCAACATCAAAATGTGGGATACGATACCACGGTGCTAAGCAATTCCGATGGCTTTTTCCAATGTCCTATCCTCACCAAAAAGGAGACAACGAACCTATATGGTGATGTCTATGATTTTACCATTACGGCTACGGATGTGAACGGAGAGAGCCAGAATGCAACGGCGGAATATACGCTTTCGCAATATTCTCTTTTCTTGGAATTGGCTATGGACAAGGCTGTGGATCTTCAATTTCACGATACAGCCTTTGTAAAAGTCTCTGCCACCAATGCGGCGCAATGCGCGGTGAACACGCCCGTGTCTGTCGTCATCGAGCGTTTGACGTTGCCGGACTATTATCAGGGTCAGATGTTCCCCTCCGGCGCAAATCCGAAACAGTTGCAGCATTCCACCGAAGAATATGCCCGGTATTTTCCGTTGCAAACGTTGAATCAGAATGCCTTGAAAGTGCAGTGCTGGCCCGCTACGGATACGATGTTGAACGTCCGTCGTGCTTTTGACAAACAAGATGAATTGTCCCTTGTGGTGAAAGACTGGCCCGTAGGTATTTACAGAATCACGGCCAGGAGTGCGGATGCGCACGGACGAGATGTAGTGGCTCAGAAACACCTGCAAATCTACAACTCTTCTTCATTGAAGGCCACCCGTTGTGAAGCAGTATATACTGAGATTTTGGGCGAGCCGGCTTTGGGTGACACTATGTCAATTCTGGTGGGCACCTACTTGAAACAGGCTGCCGTCTATTGCTCCGTTTATCAGGAAGACAAAAAACTTGTGACACAACGCCTACCGTTGGATTGCGCGCAAACCATCCTGCGTGTCCCTACCGATTCAAAGTGCAACACGGGTGTTAAGGTGGTGGTTTATGCCGTGCAAAACGGAGTGTCCTATTCCGATGTGGAATATGCTGATTTACGATGGCCGTTTCCTGTAGAAACCAATGAATTGAATCTCTCTTTGACGCATTGGAACAAGATGGTGGAACCGGGCTCTCAGCAGGAATGGGAACTCTATGTGGAGAATATGGACGATTCCCTCCCCGTGGTGTCCGAAGTCTTGGCCGGTATGGTGGATGCGGCTATGTATGAACTGCGAGGTGGCCCCCGATATGAGTATATACATAGCTCTTTTTCGAAATTGCCCATTCACAAACTTGGGAAAGATATAGATTTGTTTGGTGATGTGAAATCATTTTCCAACCATTTGTTCAGATGTGCTATGGCAAATCCAGATAACGCCTATAAGTTGGAAACCAAGCGTTTCCTTCGGTATGGTTTGTCCAATTCATGGAAATATCATTCGTCTTACCAGGATTCCAGAATGTCGGCAGACAATGTGCGTACAACGCCAGGACGTAGTGTCTCGAGCAATTTGGAGGAGGTCGCGATTAAATACGAACCACCAGTTTTCTTGGGTGGAGGAAAGAGTGATGACAAACTGCCGGCCAATGCACGATTTGCCCAGCAGCAACCAGAAAATACCGGCCTTCATTTGGATGACTTCGGCAATAGTCCTCGCGCTAAGGTGTTGCACGAAGTCGAGGTGACGCAAAAGGACGAGCCTGAAGAGGATTCGTTTGATTCAAGCATCCGCGTGCGCAGCCATTTTGAGGAAACCGCATTTTTTCTTCCGCAGTTGCGTACCGATTCAACGGGGAAGGTGAAATTCGTATTCACAGTGCCCGACCAGTTTACGAGATGGGGCTTTTACGCAACGGCCCACACGCGCGATATGCATTTCGGTATGACGGGAGAACAAATCTTTAGCCGTCGTTCGCTGATGATACAGAGCAATTGCCCGCGCTTCCTGCGCGAAGGCGACACAATCTCGTTTGCCATCCGTATCTCCAATTTATGCGATACGTCGTTGAACGGAAAGGCGAAAGTCACCTTCTTTGATCCCGCCACAGATAAACCGCTCAATATATTAGTGGATGCTTCCGATTCGTTGCAGCGCTTTGCCTGCGATGGCCACGGTTCAACGTCTGTTCGCTGGATGGTGGCCGTTCCGGAAAGAATGGAGGCCGTTGCCTATCGAGTACTTGCACAGTCGGGCAACTATGGCGATGGTGAGGAAAAAGCCGTGCCGGTGCTTCCCACGCGTATGCTCTTTACCGAGAGTGTGCCGTTCTATGTGCCCGCGGACACGGTGCGCACCGTGACTTTCAACAAATTTCGCGACACGCATTCTTCCACACTCCAGCACCTCAGCTACTCGTTGGAGGTGACCACCAATCCCGTGTGGACGGCGGTGGCATCGTTGCCGTATCTGACTGCAGACAGATGGTCTGGCAATGATGATGTGGCAACGGCACTGTTTGCCAACGCCATTGCGCGCCACATCGTTCGCAACTTCCCAGAAATAGAGCGTACTTACGCGCAGTGGACGGAGGATACGTTGATGCAGTCGATGGAGTCGTCGCTGATGCGTAATGAACAGTTCAAGAATTTACAAACGGAGGAAACACCGTGGATGCACTTTGCCCAAAGTGAACGTAACCAACGCGAGGCGATGGCCAAATTCTTCAAACAAACACGTATAGATGCCGATATCCAACGCTATATGATGAAATTGCGTGCGAACCAATTGCCTGATGGCGGTTGGGATTGGTTTGGTCGCTACAGTTCTTCCGAATATGTGACGTCTCTTATTGTCTGCCATTACCAGAAACTGCAGCGGATGCACATCGAAGTCCCCGACGCTCCGTTGATGATGAACCGCGCTTTGGTGTATTTGGATACTTGCGCCGAACGCCGATATAAGGCCTTTTTGAAAAACAAAGAGAAGAATCCCAAACTCAATTATGTGCTTAGAAGTTCCGATATCCGCTATTTGTATGCGCGAACATTCGGCTCGAAAGACACGTCGTGGCTGGCGCAGCCGTTTGTGAAAATGTTGCTGGAACAAGTCTCCAAAGAGGTTTATGACAGACCTTATTCCGAGCAGGCCGACGTGGCGCTTGTCCTGCATCGTATGGGGCGTATGCGGGAGGCACGTGAGATTATGGAGGCGATTCGCCAGCAGGCGCACGGAGATGAGAAACTGGGCATGTATTGGCCTACGTATGACGAGAATGCCATTGCGCAGCAGTCGGCTTTGATGGAGGCTTTTAGCGAGATTTCCCCGCGCGAACAAGAACTTGACAGGATGCGTCAGTGGCTGTTGGCGCAGAAGCAGGGGATGATGTGGTCGAACAATCCGACCACCACGGAGGCCGTATTCGCTCTCTTGATGGACGACGAGCAGGAATTGCTGCAACCCTCGCAAACAGAAGTTGTCGTGGGTGGCGAAACGTTTACCTCAGCCAATGTTCCTGCGTCAGAGGCTGGCAGCGGCCGCTTTACGCGCGTGTGGCTGGGACGGGATATTTCGCCCGCATTGGCGAATGTCACCGTCCGCACAGATAGTGAACATCCTGCAACGGGCAGCCTTTATTGGCAGTATTACGATGTAACGGACAAGGCAGATGCCTCTGGCAGCGGCATAACCATTGACCGCGGATTGTACCACAAGGATGTGGTTGAGGAACGCGAGTCACTGCAGGAAGTGACGGAGGAACGACCCGCGCGGGTAGGGGAGCACCTTGTCGTGCGCATCGTGCTGCGCAACGACCGCACACTGAACTTCGTGCACCTCCGCGACCAGCGTGCCGCCGCTTTGGAATCGGTCAACTTCAGAGAGAAACATTCATTCAGCGGCGACATCTCCTATTATGAAATTCCACGCGATGCTTCCACGGATATCTTTATCAACATACTACCGGCAGGCACACATATCATCGAATATGAGGTCGTTGCCACACAGACTGGCGCGTTCTCCTATGGCATTGCCACGGCGGAATGTGCATACGCCCCCGAATTCCGCGCCCAAAGCCAAGGCAAACGGATACGGTGCGTGAAAAATAATGAATAGGATGAAATATTGGCTTTTAGCTTTTGGCCATTAGCCATTAACTGATTAGTAACCACAGCATTCTTAAACGTTAAACCTTAAACTATCAATGTCTCCCATCTTGTCCCAATTCGCCCTCCAGTCTCCCGTTGGCGACCCCCGTCCGCTGAAGGTCGGGTTAATCAATGACTCCTACGTGGTGCCTGCCTTGCAGGAGGGCGCACCGTCTTATTTTTTGCAGAAGATAAACCACCACGTCTTTACGGATGTGGAGGCACTGCAGCGGAACATTGCCGTGGTGACGGACCATATCCGCGAAAAGTTGCGAGTTCAAGGCGCTGGGGATATTGATAGGCGGGTGCTACGGCTGGTGCCCACTCGTACGGGAAAGTTGTATTGCCAGGATGAGGCGTGCGACTATTGGCGGATGTATCTGTGGATTGACGGCCGCTCGCTGGAAACCATCAGCGCAGAGTCTGCCCGATGGACAGGGGAGGCCTTCGGACAGTTTCAACAGATGCTGTCCGACCTTCCGGCAGAATCGTTGACGGAGTCGATTCCCAATTTCCATAATGTCGGCTTCCGTGTCCAGCAACTGCAAGAGGCCGTGACGGCGGATGCGGCAGGACGAGTTCGGGAACAAATGGCCTTGGTGGACAAACTGCTCTCCCGTGCGGAAGAGATGTGTCTGGTGCAAAGATTCTATCAGGAAGGGAAAATCCCCAAACGCATCAACCATTGCGATACGAAGGTCAACAATGTCCTTTTTGACACGGATGGCTCGGTGCTCTGCATCGTCGATCTGGATACGGTAATGCCGGGGTTCGTGGTCTCCGACTTTGGCGACTTTATGCGTACGGCTGCCTCTACGGCGCCCGAAGACGAGCCCGACTTGGACAATATCCATGTTCGGATGGATATCTTTGAAGCGAATGCTTCCGGCTACTTGAAGACGGCCACCTTCCTGACGCCATTGGAAAAGAAACTTCTCCCGTTCGGCTGCCTGATGATGAGCTATATGCAGGCCGTCCGTTTCCTCACCGACTATCTGAATGGCGACACCTATTACAAAATCCAATACCCGCAGCATAACTTGGTGCGTACCAAAGCGCAAGTCAGGTTGTTAGAGGAACAGGATAAAGTATTAGAACAGATGAAAATAATCATTAGCCGATATGAAAGAAGTTAAAGTACCCTACATCCAGAATTTGAACCCATTGCAAATGGAGAATGCGGTACGTGTGCTGGCGGAAACTGATGTATGGCTCCGATGGAAGAATGAAACGAATGGAGATCCTTCACAATTCAGTTTTGTGTTTCCCTTTATGAAAAAACTATAGCGAGAAAATTGTATATTTGCCACCAAAAAAAACTATTGCTTATAAGAAAATTAAAACTGCAGATGTATGAATTATACGGAGTTGAGACGGTTGATTAAAGATAAAATAGACAAGACATTCGAAGAAGCAAGTATTGAACTTCAAGAGATTATTTTCGGTATCAATACGAATGATACCATTGGTATAATCACGGAGATAGGCATTATTCCAGAAGATATAATCCATGATTCAACTGAAGAAAAACTTTATACAAAAGTTTCTGATATTCTTTTTGCCAAAGCACTAAAAGAAATGAATTTCGAAGTCCAAGTGCTTCGTGAGCGATCAGATTGTGCAGATATTGTTGCACAAAGTAAATATCACGAATATTCTCTCGTTGGAGATGCCAAAGCATTTCGTCTGAGTCGTACAGCAAAAAATGCAAAAGATTTCAAAGTTGATTCAATGGTACATTGGCGTGGCTATAGCAATTTTTCTGTCCTAATATGTCCTTATTATCAATATCCGAAAGCGACCAGCCAAATTTACAAGTCAGCATTAGATGGTAATGTTGCATTATTTTCATGGGAATATTTGTATGTCCTTTTGTCATCGAAAGTTAGAGAGACACCGAATTTAAATTTATCTGATTTATGGAACCAAAGTGCAATAATTAGTCGTAATGTGACTGTTGAGGAGTCAAAAAAGAGTTTTATTAGGCAACAAGATGAAAATATTCTTAATATCATTAATATTTCTAAAAATGATTTTAATCAATTGTTTGTTGATATTAATAAAAAGATGGTTAAACGTGGAAACAATGAAATTCGATATTTTCAAAATGAAATTAATAGAATTAGACGATTAGACAGAAAATCAGCAATTGAAGAACTTTTAGTTTGTAAGAAGTTAGATTCTAAAATAGGAACAATTAAAACATTTATAAATCAATTAAACTGTGATGATTGAACAATATATAAATCAAATTTTCAGTGGAAATTGTGTTGATGTAATGGAATCCTTGCCCGACAATTCTATAGATATGACTATTACATCGCCACCTTATGATAATCTTAGAACATATAAAGGCTATAGTTTTCCATTCGACAGTATTGTAAAACAATTATATAGAATCACTAAAGAGGGAGGCGTTGTTGTTTGGATAGTTTCAGACGCGACAATTGATGGATCTGAAACTTGTACGAGTTTTAAGCAAGCATTAAAATTCGTGGAATCTGGTTTCAATCTTCATGATACAATGATTTTCAAAAAGACGAATCCCGTCCCTCAAATTTACAGGAAACGTTACAATAATGAATTTGAATATATGTTTGTTTTTACCAAAGGCGCTATTTCTACGCATAATCCTATAAAAATTCCATGTTTGCATGCCGGATTGGAACTGAAAGGAACAACATATAAGAATTATTCTAAGGGGGAACAAACACGCGGAAAATTGGCTAATCCCGTGAAAAGCGATAAAATAAAAGGTAACATTTGGGAATATGTTGTAGGAAAAAAAGCCGTTGATCAAGAATCAAAAGAACATCCAGCACCGTTCCCGTATGAATTGGCAAAAGATCATATTTTATCTTGGTCAAATGTGGGAGATATAGTTTTCGATCCCATGTGTGGCAGTGGAACCACATGTGTTGCTGCAATGGATAATGAAAGAAACTTTATAGGTATTGATATTAGCGAATCATATTGCGATTTGGCGAGAAAACGTATCGAATTGCACAAAGAAAAGATGGGAATGTTTTATCATCAAGTGGATTTGTTTTAGATTTTTTTAGTACTCCCTTTGGAAAAAACGCTGCTTCCCTTCGGCTGCCAGATGATGAGCTATATGCAGGCGGTTCGCCTTTTTACAGATTATCTGAACGGCGATACCTATTATAAAATCCAATACCCAGAGCATAATCTGGTGCGTACGAAGGCGCAGATCAGATTGTTAGAGGAACAGGATAAAGTGTTAGAACAGATGAAAATAATCATTAGCCGATATGAAAGAAGTTAAAGTACTCTACATCCAGAATTTGAACCCATTGCAAATGGAGAATGCGGCTCGGCTGCTGACGGACAATGGTGCGTTATTGTCTGTTGACGAGGTCAATTGGCCGGAGTTGTTCCCGTATGCCCCCGAAGCGACGGTGCGGCTGGCGCATACCGATACCCATATATTTATATTGTATAGGGTTAAAGGCCTGCAGTTGCGCGCCTTGGCGGTGGAGGATCATCAAAGTGTGTGGGAAGACTCCTGTGTGGAGTTCTTCTGTCGCGTGCCCGACTCCGCGTACTATATGAATTTTGAAGCCAACTGCATTGGCACAATGACAGCTTCCAGACGGATTTCCAAGAAGGAGGATGTCCACAAGTTGCTGCCGGAGGAGATGGCGCAAATTCATCGGTGGACCACTTGCGAGCGGCGGAGAATGGAGGAACAGGACGGTGAATTTGAGTGGCAAGTGCTCGTGGCGATACCGTTGTCGTTAATCTTTCGGAGGGCGTTGTCCTTTCCCGAAACCTTGGAGGCCAATTTCTATAAGTGTGCCGACAAGACCCGCTATCCCCATTTCGTAAGTTGGAGTCCTATCACATTGCCGACCCCTAATTTCCATTGTCCGCAGTTCTTCGGTCGGATGGTACTGGAGTAGGGGACAGATCGATGAGCCGTTATAAATAATCTATCGGGTCGTGTGATAAAAATTCTTCAACGCCAATTCCTTCGGGACCAATTATTAAAGACACTTTTGGACTGAACTTTTCTTTGAAAACTTGTAATCCGGTTGTCGTCTTTTCATGATTGCTTTTCACTTCAATAGCCATAAGACAATCTCTCTTTTGAATGACATAATCAACCTCATCGTTACCTTGTCTCCAATAAAAGAGGTCGAAACGATTTTCAAAAGCTTTGCTGACAAGGTGTGCGCCAATGGCGGATTCGTAGAATCGTCCCCATTGTTTGGGTTGTATCAAAGCATTTTCTAAAGATAAAGGAGATAAATAGTTCTTCAAGGCACTATTATGTACTTGAAATTTTGGGGTGCTGGCTCTTTTCCTGGCTTTATCATTGGCAAATTTCTGAAGTCCTGTCAGCAATCCCGCATCTGAAAGCAATTGAAGGTACGAACTTATTGTTGTGGTATTGCCAGCATCTTGCATTTGTCCCATGATTTTTGTAACAGATAACTCTTGAGAAGAAAAAGAAGATCCTAACTCAAATGTTTGTCTTAGCAATGCAGGTTTTGTGACGACGTGATTCTGAAGAATATCTTTGTTGATAGTGGCATCAACGATAGCGCTTTCAATATATTGACTCCATCGGTCAGTATCAGAAATCAATGGTGCTGCCCCTGGATATCCGCCATAATATATG
Source organism: Bacteroidales bacterium (assembly GCA_024400815.1). Lineage (GTDB taxonomy): Bacteria > Bacteroidota > Bacteroidia > Bacteroidales > WCHB1-69 > F23-D06. Next base: position 18,889 of record JAKSMD010000033.1, read on the forward strand.
TATTCTTCTAATGTCATTCCAAACGAATCACGCATTTCCGGCCAACTCCAATGTGACATTCTAATCTCTTCGAACCTGCCTGCAAGCGAATCCGCTAACCCTTTTTCTAACAAAACACGAGAACTCCCCAGTAGTATTACCTTTATATTGACATCATTGAAAGTGTCATCGTCCCATTCCTTTTTTACAACTTCGCTCCAATTGGGTATTTTTTGAATTTCATCAATAACTAAAAGATATTCATTTGCACCTGATGCCCGCATCTTTGACCGGGCCGTGTTCCATACTTCTGAAATCCAGTTTGTTTGGTTCGTGGGAACATTGTCGGCAGCAACGTGGTGGTACCCCATCTTTGTGGAATTCAGTACTTGCTTTACTAAAGTGGTTTTTCCAACCTGTCTTGGACCAACTACAACCTCAATAAAATGTCGGGGCTCCTCCATTCTTTTTTGTAGTTGTTGATAATGATGTCTAATAAACATGCTGTGTAGTAATAATTTATATAATAATGATGAAATTACTCAATGTGTTGAGTAAAATTACTCAGTGCATTGAGTAATTTTGCTCGGGGTGCAAAGATAGTATTTTTTTCTATTGAAAAAAGGCTTGAAAATCAAAGTATAAGAGAGAGATGAGAAGGGAGAACTGCCGAAAGTCAATGTCAAAGTTTAAAGTTCAAGTGCTAATGGCTAAAGGCAAACGGCCAAAGGCAGAAATGTCAATGTCAACGTCAATGGTCAATGTGACTTGGGGCGTCGCCGCGGCTTTGCTCTACGTGGTAGCCGACGGACTCGATGATGCGGTTTAGTTCGGTGAGGCCTTCGGCGGATTCGGCGCCGGTGGCGAGTTTGTTGTCGTAGATCATGTATTTGCTGCGGTCGTCGGCGGGGGAGAGGTTGGGCATGATGACGTTGGCGCCGGCCATCAGTCCCTTTTCGCGGCCCTGCGGGTCCATTGTGCCGAGTGCGGTGGTGGCGGGCAGCAGCAGTTGCGGCATCATCACGCGCAGGATTCCTAACAGGAACAGCGTCTGCTCGACGGTGCCTGCGGGTTGGTCGGCGAATGGCGTGGCGTGATGCGGAATGTAGGGCCCGATGCCCACCATGGCGGGCTGGAATTGGGCGATGAACATCAAGTCCTCGGCCAGGTGCTCGGCCGTCTGGAAGGGCGAACCCACCATGCAGCCCGTGCCCACCTGGTAGCCAATCTCCTCCAGGTCTTGCAAGCACTGCATGCGCTTGGCGTGCGACACCCACGAGGGCTGCAACTGGCCATAATGCTCGGCATTGGCGGTCTCGTGGCGCAGCAGATAGCGGTCGGCACCCGCCTCGAACATCCTCTGATAGCTGTCGCGTTTGCGCTCCCCAAGGGAAAGGGTGATGGCGCTGTCGGGATATTGTCGTTTGATTTGACGGATGAGGGCCACCATGCGCTCGTCTGTGAATTTGCTGTCTTCACCGCCCTGCATCACGAAAGTGCGGAACCCGAGGCCGTGCCCTTGGGCGCAGCACGACAGGATCTGCTCGTCGGTGAGACGGTAGCGCTCGGCCGTGGCGTTGCTGTGGCGAATGCCGCAGTAGAGGCAGTCGTTGTGACAATAGCTGGAAATCTCAATCAGTCCGCGCAAAAACACAGCGGTGCCGAAGTGCTTTTGCCGCAGGCATCGGGCGCGCTCAAAGAGGTGTTGGGTATCTTCAGATGTGTGATTTTGAATAAGTTGCACAAACTCATCTTTTGAGAGCGTATGGTTGGTTTCTAACTTGTCAATCAGCGATTTCATAGGGGCGATTTAGGCGGCAAAGATAGGAAGAAAAACGGAATTACCCTAATCGGCAACCTTGCGCCGCCGCCCACTATGTTTCCCGAGCGCGCCCGTCATCCCGAGCGGGCAGCGGAGTGAAGGGATCACTACATTACAATCATTAACCTCTTTTTTAACAGTGTCCCCTTCTTTAATCTGATTATAAACATTTTGAGGAATATGAATTGTTAGTAAACTATCACAAGTATAATCAAAATAAATAT
>JAKSMD010000034.1 GCA_024400815.1 Bacteroidales bacterium
CAAGCTGTAGGTTGCGGGTTCGAGCCCCGTTTTCCGCTCACATTTTTCATATCATTTCATTATAAATTTATTTTACATTTGTTTTGCTCACGATGCGCCCCAAAAGGACGCATCATTTTGTTTATACCCTTTTTTGTCTTTAAATTAAAAGTGGAAACTTGCTGGCAATCAGTATATTTTACTATTGCGGTCCGGTAAAAAGAACAGGCGTGATATCTCTAGCATTTAATATTAAGGATTTAATGAGGATTGTTAAGGAGCTAGCTTATCACAAAGGGACTTTTTTGCAAGCTACTTTTGCCAATCGAATATTATCCGTATTTTACCGTCCACTAATAATATTTTGCCACCTGTTGCCGCCTATAGGGGAACGAATCTGAGCTAATTGAATACATTTTTGCGCTTAGCGGCGCATTCTACTTGCGTGCGAGAAGGGAAAAGCCAGCAGCCAATGGCTAACGGCTAATCTTTTTGATGAAACTTTTCACGATCCCTTTGTTTTTGCTGTCTTTTATTCTTAATAGATAATATCCGGCGGGCTGCGCACTGATGTTGATTTCATTATCTCCAATGCGTAAGTTCGTGCTTTGGACTTTCTTGCCGGTCGTGTCGTAAATTTCTCCGTGTGCCTTGCCGCTGATTCCACTCACCTGCACATTTAACTGGCTGTCTGCTGGATTCGGCTGTATCAGGACGCCAATGACGGATTCTTGATTTTCGATATTTGCGGTAACATCGCCCACTGCTAAGCAGTATTGCCCAGGACGCATCTGGGTGGTTTTCAAACTGCCGCTGTGTATGCTTCCGCTTTGTGTAGCGCTGATGATTTCCCATGGCGAATCGGTCGTGGCGCGGTAGAGCAGTTTGAGGTTCTCTTTGTTGTATCCGTTCATGAGGTCGTGGTCTGGACTGGAGGCGGCCCCGGAGAGATACTTGAATTGCAGATATCCCGTCGGGATGGTGTTTACCATTTGGTTGTAGGCCATATTGACCGTCCAGTAGTGGTTGTCGGAAATGCGTACGATGCCTTCGGGCAGGGAACTGGGCATATCTGGCGTTACCATGTTGTGCTCTACGCGTAACAATAAGGTGTCTGGAAAACTTTCCAATAGAGCGGCAAAATAGGCGTCGCTGTAAGAAGCGGTGTTTCCTGAGACGAGTTTTGCCGTGTGATCGATGACCGCATCCGTTATTTTTTCATAGTAGTCCACTATGCCGAATTGAGGATAGAAGGGAATGTGAACGTCTGCATGGCCATGCTCCCCGGAGAATGAAACGCCTTCCACGGTGAAAAGTCCCCTTTGCTCTGAAACAAAGGTGAGGTCCAACTTGTTGCTGTTAACCAGAGAACCTCCGCCCAAGCGTTTTTGACGAAGATAGACGCGATAGTTGTCGTTTTGCAAGGACACGATGGAGTCAATGGAAAAATGCGGGAATCCGGGTTCGTGTACCCATCCTTCGTAAAAATCGGTTAAATTGATCCCACTGACTTGTGAGAGGTAGTTGAAAAGTTGCTCTGACGAAACCGTTTGCCATGCGTAATGGTCGAGCAGACTGCGCAGACTGCTGAAAAACAAGGAGTCTCCCATGTAATTGCGCAATGTGTGGATGATGAGTGCGCCTTTTTGGTAGGAGTGGGTGCCGTAAGTGACAGATTGGGGCACATTGTCTAATGCAAAGTGTCCGCCGTCATCTTTGACGATGTCCTTGAGCGTGGTGAAATGCATGTCTCGGATGTAGTCTAAATACCCGTTGATTTCAGGATTGGTTTCGAGCAGGCCGCTGACCAAAGCTTCGGAATAGGTGGCGAAACCTTCGTTCACCCACATCTCTTCAGCACGGTTGCATGTGATGAGGTCGCCAAACCAATGGTGAAACAGCTCGTGTGTGTATAGCGTTTGGTAGGCGGTGTTGCCGTTGATGGCGTCATTGGGGTAGGCGATGTTGGTGGCATGCTCCATGGCGCCACTGGCGAAGTTGACTGCCACATAGCCCATGCGTGACCAGCGGTAAGGGCCAAAGAACTGCTCGTACATGCGGAGCACTTCTTTGAGATGAATAAAGGAACCGGCCACTTGACTGATGGTGCTGGGTTGAGCATAAATGTGGATGGGGATGATGCGTTCGGCCCCATGGAAGGTGTCGGCGTATAATTGGTAGGGACCTACGGCTATGGAGGCCAAATAGGTTGGGATAACATCCTCCAGTTGCCAGGTCCAAATGCGCGTGCTGTCATCCAGCGTAAGAGAATCCACCAGGTCGCCGCCACAGATGGCTCTTTTTCCGGCTTGCGTGCGGATGTGCATCGTATAGGAGGACTTGTCCGTGAAGACATCTAAACAGGGGAACCAGCAGCGTCCGAAATTGTGCGGTTGATAATCGAAGGCCACCCCCATATTATAGCAGTATTCTCCTGAGTAATAGAACCCGCCCCAGCGAGCGTCTTGGGCCGGATGTCCATGGTAGTAAATGCGGGCGAGTAGGGTGTCTCCCGCAGAAGTGCTATAGGCAATATGGATTTTGTTGCCGGTATGGGTGAAATTCACGGATTCTCCGTTGATGAATATGGAGTCGGCCGTCGGACCTTGCAAGTCTAATGAGAATTGCGTCAGGTTCAGTTTGGGGACGGCGGTGAGCTCAGCATAGCCGCCGATCGTTCTGTTTGTGAAATCGGTGGCATCTAAATGGATGTTATAATGAACTATATGGAGAGAATCGCTCCCATTTTGTGCGAAAATGGTGCTGAATAATAGCGCGAAAATTGAAAAGACAAGTCCTTTTTTCATCATTTGTGATTTTTTTTTTACCTTCAAAAATAACAATAATAGTGCAAAAAGGAACAATTGACTCGTTCAATTTGAAAAAAATTAAAAGAATTAAAATGCAATCCAAAAATTATTTATTTTTGCCCGATTGCATATTGTTGTATTTTAGTTACTCATAAACTCATTTACTAGTTTTAACTATATTATATTTACTACATTTAATTATAGGCAAAAAAGAAAAATAATAATAATTAAAACTATTCAATATGAAAAAGCTTATTACCCTTTTTGTGGCAATCGTGATGGTGTTACCCATTATGATGCACGCTAAAACGGCTACAGGAACTCATCGCAATTTGAGTTCGAATGTTCGTTTTGTTTATGCAGCAGATAATCCTGCAAGTGTAACTAATCTTAATGTGTCGGTCTCGCTGCGCAATGCAGAAGTTACCTGGACGGCCGCTACCGACCCTGCGGTTACCGGTTACAAGGTAGAATACAGAATTGCGGGCGCTGGCCAGTGGGATTTGGCTGTTGCCAATACGGCCAATACGGCCTACACGATTCGCGGACTCTATTATCAAAAAAATTACGAGGTTCGTGTGACGCCGGTCGGCCCTGCCTTGGCAGAAGCCGCAACAATGAATTTCGCAACGGGCTGCGCATCTGGCAGTGTATTCGGAAATGACGTGCAAATTGGCACGGGAAATACCACATCGAGTTACCTTCCTTCTTATGGTTTTTATGATTATTCGATGTCAGAACAAATCTACCGTGCTGAAGAAATTGGTCAAGCAGGTACGATTACCTCTTTGCAGATACAGATGTCATCTGTTCCTATGCCTAATCGTAATATAGCTATCTATTTGGTTCCAACAGATGAAACATCTCTCTCCTATTTAGTGGCCGTTCCTGCAGGCGTTCAACCTGTATTTGATGGATATTTTAATTTTACTACGGGTTGGAATACAATTAATTTTACCATTCCTTTTGAATATGATGGTTCCAGCAATTTAATGGTGGTGGTGAATGACAAATCTGGTGGATGGTCTAGTTCTTATAATTATGGTCAAGCGGATTATACAAATTCTTCGTTTAATTCAGTTTGTGGCTACCAAGACGACACACAGATTAATCCATATTCTCCCTCGGCAGGTAGTGTATATTCTATATCCTATAGAAACAACATGCAATTCCATGTCCTTCATAGTACTTGCGACACAACCGACGATGTAACGCGTGTAGTGGATTTGGCTATGACTGCGGTTGGTAGGGATGCTACGATTACCTGGAATGTGGCTGGCGAAAATGCGGCTGCTGTTACCGGCTATAACGTAGAATACAAAACCACGGACGCTGCTGATTGGGTGGTGGCTGCAGAAAATACCCCGAATACCTCTTTGATGATTGGCAACCTCTACTATGCTCCTACCTATCAAGTAAGAGTCACCCCATTGGGCGTGGAGAATTTTATGCCAGGCAGAATGTCCTTCCAATTGGATTGCCCGAATGAACTTGTTTCTGGCGAAGAATTGGATGTTACCATTGGTGAAGGTACAACGGGAAATAGTTATTTGCCTTCTTATACCTTTTACAACTACGCATTAACAGAACAAATTTATGACGCATCAGATTTGGGCGGCAATTCAGGCACGATAACAAGCGTTTCTTTCTATAATGATGGTTCTCCTCGTTCTCGTAAGTTGGACATCTATATGATGAATACAGCCAAAACTGCTTTCACGGATGCTAATGATTGGATTACTCCTACGTCCGATGATCTGGTTTACTCCAATACGACAGGAGTTAGTTTGGCTTCTGGCACTTGGACAACGATTACTTTTGATGTTCCATTTGAATATGATGGCACAAGCAATGTGGTTTTGATTGTGGATGATAATACAGGAAGTTATTCGTCTGGTCAATCTTGTTATATTACTGAAAATAATCAAAATAAAGCTATCTATGTATATTCTGATGACACGAATTACAATCCATTTAGTAACGATTCATATTATGGCACTTTAGTTCAAGGCCGTAATAATGTTATTTTCCATGTGAATTCTGTGCATTCTGAATGTGATACCGCAGGTAATGTCCGCGTACAAAATTTGGCAGTCACTACTCATCGTAGAACGGCTACCGCTACTTGGGATGCATACGAAGGTCCCGGCGCTAACCACGTTACCGGTTACAAAGTGGAGTACAAAGCTACTACAGACGCAGACTGGACGCTCTTGACAGATTACACCTACAACAGAACTTGGGATATTCCGAATCTTTATTATGACCACTCTTATATTGTAAGAGTTACGACGCTCGGCACCCCAGATTGCGGCCCGATGACGGCAAACTTCCAATTGGATTGCCCGAATGAACCTATTTTCCAAGCCCCTCGCGATATAACAGTTGGAAATGGTACAACCCAAAGTTATGAAGTGCCTATTAACAATTATTACAAGTATACCTATACGCAGCAAATTTATACCGCTCAAGAGTTAGAGGGCGCTGGCCAAATTTCAAGCATTGCTTTTGATTATGCTTATACGAGCCCTTCTACTTATAAAAATGATGTGAACATCTATATGGGCCATACGACGAAGAGCACGTTCTCCGATACGTATGATTATATTCCGGCAAATGAGTTGCAGTTGGTCTATTCTGGTAGTCTGAACTGCAGCCAAGGTTGGAATACTTTTACTTTGAATGCGCCTTTTGCTTATAATGGAACCGACAACTTGGTGGTCGTCGTAGATGATAATTCAGGTGATTATAATAATAGTTATTATACATTTAATACTCATTTGGCAAGTGCAAGAAGTATTACTTACTATACGGATGACTTTGATATAAATCCCAATGATCCATTTGATTACGATTATTATTATTATTTAATTAATGACGTTGCCTCTTATCGTGCCAATGCCCGTTTCCACTTTGGTTCTGATGAACCACTTTGCGATACGATTACTTGCCATTCTATTAGCAACTTGACAGCTCTTCCAACGAACAGTCATAGAGCAACTGTAGCTTGGACGCGCAGCGATAGCGAAAGCGATTGGGATTTGATTCTCTCTGAAACCCCGATGACTCCGGATATGAATGCTACACCAACCCAAACGGTAGCAGATCATCCTTCTTGCCAACTGACGGCTCTTTCCGCCGGTGCTACTTATTATGTGTATGTACGTTCTAACTGCGGTGGCGAAGATGGCGTTGGTCCTTGGGTAGGTACCTCTTTCACCATGCCGCAAGTGTTGGCAACGCTTCCTTATAACTGCGACTTTGAAAGCGAAGAAGGCAATAATTGGATTTTGGCAAACGGTAATGCCACCAACCAATGGGTGGTTGGCAGCGCAACGGGTAACCCTGGCCAGTCGCTCTATATTTCTAATGATAATGGCGCTTCTAATAATTATGTTTCAACGGACGATGATAACATTGTCTGGGCCTATAGAGATATTGTATTCCCTGCCAATGAAAACGGCTATGAACTCTCTTTCGATTGGAGATGCGTTGGTGAAGGTAGTCCTTCTTCTGCATGGGACTTCTTGAATGTATATTTTGGCGACCCAGCAGAACCTTTGTTTGATGGCACCATTCCTTCTGGTGCAAATTCTTTGTTTGAAACCTATTTCGTAGGCGCATCTGATTATCAACACGCCTCTGTTTTAATCCCGGGTATGTCCCAAGAAACCACCAAGAGACTCTATTTCTTGTGGTATAATGATTATTCTTATCAGTACAATCCGGCTGCTTCTGTTGACAATATCAGCATTAAGGTGGTCAATTGCTTGGCTCCTGAAAATGTAGTTGCACACAATATTTCAACCGATCAAGCCGAACTTTCATGGGGCGTAGCAGAAGGCACAAGCCAATGGGATGTTTATTTCTCTACTTCCGAAGAAACGCCTTCTTCTAATGTGACTCCGCAATTTGTGGCTACGGTCAACAATCCGCTTACCCTTACCGGTTTGGAAGGCGAAACCACCTATTATGCTTTCGTCCGCACCAATTGCGGCAACGGCCAAGTGAGCCAATGGGTTCCTACCACCTTCAAGACGCATTGCGAAGGCATGGCTACGATTCCGTATGCTGAAAATTTTGAAACGACTGACCTTTATGCGCTTCCTGAATGCTGGATTCAACACAGCTCTTATACATTGACAGATTATCCGCGTGTGCAATACAACAATGGTGAACAAGCTATGTTCCTCTACACGCCGATTTCTTATACCTCCGAAGGCAATCAATATAATTATTGCTATGCTGCCACTTTGCCAATGGATCTTTCCGCTTACGATGCCAATAGTTTGAAGTTGAGTTTCAAATCTTTGGTTACCTCTACGGTTGATGGCGCACTTCAAGTGGGCTTTATGACTGACCCTGACGACCTTTCTACTTTTGTTTCTGTGATGACCTTGTCTGCTGATGATTTTGCTGCAACGGATACTTGGTATGAAAGAGAAGTTTTGGTTCCTGCACATTACACCCAACCTGTGAATTTGGTCTTCTTAGCTCCGGCTGGCGATAATAATTCCCTTTATGTGGACGACATCTTGTTGGATGTGGCTCCTAATTGTTCTGACTTGAGCAATTTGGATGTTACTGCGGATTCTCGTTCTGCTATGGTTACGTGGGATGCTGCTCCTTACGGCAATAATGCATACACCGTAGAATACAAATCAGAAGATGATGCCAATTGGACATTGGCAGGTACCACCACCGAAACACAAATGATGCTTTCCGATTTGACAGAAAGTATGGTTTATAGCGTTAGAGTTACCACCGATTGTGCAGAAGCTACCGCTCAGACGGCAGACTTTACGACGCTCTGTTTGAATGGCGCTGAAACCCCAGTTATAGGACCTGCTCCAATTGCTCCTGCTGAAGTCTCTGTGGGCGAAGATGTTACTACTCATAATGTGTTGCCTACCAATGATTATTATTATTATTCATTAACGGAACAAATCTATTTAGCTTCAGAAATGGGTGGCGCCAACCAAATTCGTACCATATCTTTCCATAAACCTGCAGATGGTGTTGAAACTAATAGAACTGTGGATGTGTATCTCCTTCATACGGATTTGTCTGAGTTCAACAGTGGAGACAAATTTGTTACGGCAACGGAAGCCGATAAGGTCTATTCCGGTTCTATGTCAATCCCTGCTTCAGATGGTTGGGTGACTTTGACGTTACCTACTCCTTTTGAATATAATGGCACGCAAAACCTGCTTCTGATTGTGGATGATAATACAGGTCAGGATGAATATCCGTATTCATATTTCTACGGAAAATATGAATCATCACTTATGTCTTTGGCGCTTTACGCTGATAATACTAATTATTCTGTTCCTAATGCTACGGATTATTACCCTACAGCTTATACTTTTAGAGACCATGTTATCTTCAATATGGAAGGTACAGTTGCTCCCGAAGAACCCGCTGAAGAACCAGTTGAAGTGACGATTGGTACTGAAACGAATGCTATTTATTGTTTCTTCACAGGTTGGTGGGGTTGGCAATATGAGGCATTTTTGTATGATTTCGCTGGACAGGAGGTTTCTTCTGGTGTTGTAAACTCTATTGCTGTTGATGTCATATCTTCTAATGGCGCATCTCCGGAATTTGAAATTTTGTTGAAGGCAGTTCCGTCAACGTTCACCTTAAGTAGTTCCAATACATTTACAGAACTCTCCGAAGGAGCTCAATCCATATTCAATTCATCCTCCTACGCACCTACAATTGGTTGGAATACTTTTGAAATTCCTGGCGGTTATCAGATTCCAGAAGGCTATAAATTGTTAGTGCTCACTCATGGTGCTGGTTGTACTTCAAGTGGTGGCTGTTCTAAGCAAGTTAGATCTTCTTATTCTTCCTATAATGCTATGTGGTATTCAGATCATGATGGTAGTGATTATGGTCCTGACTATTCAGGTGATGTTTCTCCATACCTGCCTAATATGAAATTCGTAATTGTGCCAGGCGCAAGCACCCCGGCGGCACCTTCTACTGTTACTGAATCTGTTGAAATCGGTACAGGCACCAGTACCACAGGATATTATCCAACGTACTCTTTCTATAACAATTCATATACGCAGCAAGTATATACGGCGGAAGAATTGGGCGAAGCCGGTACGATTACGGATTTGAGTTTCAATTGCAGTGCAGCATATCCTGACAATACTACAAATACCTACACGCGCAGATTGGACATCTATTTGATGCCGACCACGGAAACATCTACAAACAATGGCTGGCTTCCATTTGAGAATGCACAATTGGTGTATTCTGGTAACGTAGATGTTGCTACAGGATGGAACAAAATAGAATTCTCCACGCCATATAACTATGATGGCACTAACAATGTGGCTGTGTTGGTGTTCGACCATACTGGATACTATGGTACCTCAAATAAATATTATTACTCAACTATTTCGGGTACTTCCAGTGTCTTCTTCAATGATAACTACGATATAAGCACGAATCCTTATGGCTTTAATGGCTCAACTTATGCAAATTCTTATTATTATTACAATTACCGTATGAACGCCAAGTTCGGCATTGAGCGTGAAGCCGGTGCAAGCACCCCAGACGAAGGTGAAGATTTGACCCAACAAGTTGAAATCGGTACAGGCACTAGTACCACAGGATATTATCCAACGTACTCTTTGTATAATTATTCATATACGCAGCAAGTATATACGGCGGAAGAATTGGGCGAAGCCGGTACGATTATGGATTTGAGTTTCAATTGCGCAACAGTATATGCGGGAAATAGTGCGGTTCGTACGTTAGATGTATATTTGATGCCGACCACGGAAACATCTACAAACAATGGCTGGCTCCCATTTGCAGACGCACAATTGGTGTATTCTGGTTCATATCCTTTGTCTCAAGGATGGAACAAAATAGAATTTTCCGAACCCTATGACTACGATGGCACCACCAATGTGGCCGTATTGGTATTCGACCACTCTGGTAATTGGGATTCTTCTAACCAATATTATTACTCAACTATTTCGGGTACTTCCAGTGTCTTCTTCAATGATTACGACGATATAAGCACGAATCCTTATGGCTTTAATGGCTCAACTTATGAAAATTCTTCTTATCATTATTACAATTACCGTATGAACGCCAAGTTCGGCATCTTGCGCGGACCTGCTCCTGAATGCGATAACGATCCTGACCAATGTGTGGCACCAAACCCATATTTGTCAGACAACAGCGAACTCGCCTTCACCATGGAATGGGCTGCTGGCGGTTATGCTGAAACAGGTTACGAAGTTTATCTCGCTACTACACGTACCGCTCCGGATGAGACCACAACTCCTACTGGCAACACTACCACTCCTGTTTATACATTCGACAACCTTGACCCGCATACGACCTACTATGCTTATGTTCGTGCCAACTGCTCTGAAACTGACTTCAGCGAATGGGCTGGCCCTGTCACCTACACAACTACCATAGAATGTCAGGTTCAAACTTTGCCGTATAGCGAAAACTTCAATACCGCATCCGCTATCTCTTCTTACAATCAAGTTGGCACAATGCCTGATTGCTGGGATTATGTCTCAGAAGGTGCTGATAACGAATTCTTGCCTAAGGTTTTGAATAATTCAAATTATGCTCCTGAATGTGGTGATAACTCCAACTACCTCTTGATGATTACGAGTATGGCTGCATCAGGCCTCTCTCAAAGACAACTTGCTATCTTGCCGGAAATTGAAAACCTCAATGGTACCAATGTTTCCTTCACAGCAAGAATGTCCAACTATGATGAGTCTAAACTGCAATTCGGTTATGTGGATGCCAACAATCAATTCACCGCTTTGAAAGATGTGAACACCAACTTCATCTGCGGTCAACAATTCACCTACACCTTCTGCGGTACAACTATTCCAGCTGACGCTCGTTTGGCATTCCAATTTGCTACCTTCAATAGCGCATCTCCAACTGCTGTCTGCATTGCTATGATTGACAATATTGAAATTGAAGAAGGTAATGGTACCATTTCCGACTTTGATGGCAATACTTACAACATCGCTCCGATCGGTAGCCACTGCTGGATGCTCGAAAACTTGAGAAGCGAACACTATTCCAATGGTGCTGTCATCAATGGCGCTATGGATTACAATAATGATCCTGCTAATACAAACGAATATGGCAAGCTCTATACTTGGTACGCAGTTTCTCAAACTACGGCTGAAAACAGCGCAATCCCTGCTGGCAACCGTCAAGGTGCTTGTCCTTCAGGATGGCATATTCCTACTATGGCAGACTACGCTGAATTGTTGGTTCTCGCTAACAACGATGCTGCAGAACTCAAGTCCACAGACAATACGCAATACTGGATGGGCCAATTTGGTGGTAACAATCCTGGCATCGGCTTCAATGCAGTTCCGGCTGGTTACTACAATGGCAACTACAACAACCTCCTCGGTGAAGCTTATTTCTGGACTACAGAAAATGTTTCTGCTTCCATGAACAAGGCACTTTGCTTACTTTACTACTGCCCAGAATCATTCTGGAAAGATATCGATCATCAATATGGTCTCAGCGTACGCTGCGTAAGAGACTAAAAAATGTAAATATGTTTCATGAAAAGGACCGCTTCGGCGGTCCTTTTTTTTTAGGGAAACGAAACACTGGGCAGGAGCTCTATCCCCAGAAGAAGAATTGGGCGCTTAGGACCTTGACATTGGCAATTGACTTTGACCTTTTTAGCCTTTAGCTTTTAACCGTTTGCCCCTAGCCCTTGAACCCTGGTCCTTAATACCTTGACATTGACAATTCTCATCAAATCTCTTATGTAAAATGTTATAGACACCATGCTTGTTTTTTTACCGGTCAGCAATAGTTTTTTATATATTTGCACCCTCAAAAATTACTATAATGGAAGAAGAAATTCTACGGTGTGCCGAGATGCTTCTCGCGGGTAAAGTCATTCTGTATCCCACGGATACGGTGTGGGGTATCGGTTGTGACGCCACCAACGAAGAAGCACTGATGCGCATTTACTCGATTAAACAGAGAAACGAAAAAAAGAGCATGATCATCTTGTTGGACTCCCCGGAACGTCTCCCCATGTATGTGGAGAATATTCCGCTGATTGCATGGGATTTGCTTCCACAGGTCTCCCGTCCAACAACATTTATTTACCCCACGGCTAAAAATCTTCCCAAAAAACTCGTACATGACGATGGCACTATCGCTATCCGCATCGCCCATAATGAGTTCTGTCGCCAACTGATTCGCGCTCTCGGTCGCCCAATCGTTTCCACTTCCGCCAATATTGCTGGGCAATCCACGCCGCCGACCTTTGAGCAGATTTCCCAAGACGTGATTCAACAAATGGATTATGTGGTTCCTTGTGAATTTGCCAGTTCGGTCGATTACAAGCCCTCTCGATTGATTAAATTTTTAGACGACTATAATTTTACCGTTTTAAGAGACTAATATACGGATATGGAAAAGATTGCGGTTTTTGCGGGTTCTTTCTGTCCTTTCACCAAAGGTCATGAAGATATTCTCCAAAAGGCATTGCCCCTTTTTGATAGGGTGGTGGTGGCTATTGGTCATAATTTCCAGAAAAAAGATCTTTTCTCTGTAGAAGAACGTATGCAGTGGATCCGAGAAATCTATGCCGATAATCCCAAAGTGGAAGTCGGTAGCTATCAGGGCTTGACTGTGGATTTCTGTCGCCAAATAGGAGCGCGCTACATGGTTCGCGGTCTGCGCAATGCGGCCGACTATGCCGCAGAACAGGAGATGGCACTTGTCAATCGCAAACTGAACCCCGAAGTTGAAACGGTATTCTTTCTCAGCGATCCCGATTGTGCAATGATCTCCTCCTCCCTCGTGCGCGAACTTTGGTCGTTGGGTGCCGATTATGCTCCGTTTTTATCTTATAAACTTCCTGAAAAGAAAGCCTAAATGAAACTGCGTCTCTCATATTGGATTATAGGATGCCTGCTTTGCCTCGTTGCCGCATTGCAAGCGCAATCGCCAGTGATTATCACAGGTGAGGCCCCTTTTGCCAAAAATGAGGAGATTAGACTGCTTGTTTTCGATGATTTGCTCAACAATGTGCCCCGTGTTGCGGCAACGGATAAAATCGACAAAACGGGCCGTTTTGCACTCAAATTCACCACGAATCAGATAAAATTGGTGCAATTGGCTATCCGAAACACGAAGTCTGAGTTCTATGTGGCTCCGGCTAACACCTATCACTTCGCGATTACAACGGATTCTGTTCTTTTCAATATGATCAATCCGGATACATACGGTGGCTATTTGCAATTGACACCGGACCATTTGGATACGAATGACATCAACTATAAGCTGAATCGTTTCAACTATTTTTTCAATGAGGTGATGAATGAGTATGCCTTCCGTTTGACATACGATAAAGATGTCTCTGCTTACGATACGCTGATGGCGGAAATCGGAAGCCGTTTCCCACTGGATTATGACCCGTTGAATTTTTATCATGCCTATATTTACTACTCTTGCGGCATTTTAGACAAGCTTTGCTTTGCCAAAGATCCTTTGAAAATCTATCAGCGTTATTTTGATAACGATTACATCTTATACAATAATCCGGCCTATATGGCGATGTTTGCCAACAACTATTTAGGATATCTCTATAACTCCAAATATGTTTCCAAAGACTTGCTGACCCAAGCCATCAATGAATCTCCCGACTATATGATGCTTTTCAATGGCGTCGGTCGCGACCCTATGCTGGTCAATGAGCGTGTTCGTGAACTGGTCATCATCTTAAATCTGATTGAGTTCTATAATTATGAGGAGTTTGACCAAGGCAATGTCGTCAAATTATTGCAATATATTCAAGCTACTACGCATTTTCCAGAACATCAGATTTATGTGGAAAATGCGCTGAACACCTTCACGAATAAAGATACCGATTATGGGGTCTTGAAGTTGGCAAATGAAAAGGGAAAGAAAACAGACCTTAAACAATTCGAAGGAATGCCTATCTATGTACACATTTTCCAGAGCGATTGTATAGATTGTATTCGAGAGATGATGCTGATTAAAGATTTTGAAAAGAAATATGGCGCAAACATTCAGTTTATAAGTTTGAATGTGGATGCTGATGTACGCCAATATGAGCAGTTCTGCAAAAAATATGGGCAGATGTTCGATTGGCCCATCCTCTATTTTGATGGCAGTTACGACTGGCTTTCGGCTCATGGTGTGGAGACGCTTCCCGACTATATGCTCATGGATGCAAATGGGAAGATAACGCAGCGCTATGCGCCTTCGCCTGACCAAGGTTTGGCAGAATATTTGGCAAACACTTTCCCCGAAGTAGAAACCACGCCGCAGAATCCAATGTTTCAAGAAAGAAAATAAATAATAACATTAAATACACAGAAAAATGAAAAAGACACTTCTTTTAGCGATTGTAATGCTCGCATGTGTGGCTATCAAAGCCCAAGACGCACCGACTTCTCAACACTTGGCCAAGTTGCCCGCTGTGGATATCCAAACTCCCGACGGACATGTTTTCAATACCAAGGATATTCAAAATGACGGCAAGCCGATCATTGTCAGCTTGTGGGCTACTTGGTGCAGACCTTGTGTGGCTGAACTTACTGCCATCGCTGACGAATACGAAGATTGGGTTGAAGAATTAGGCGTGAAACTTTATGCTGTTTCTATTGACGATGCCAAAACATCTGCCCGTGTAATGCCATTCGTAAATGGTAAAGGTTGGGATTATACGGTTCTTTTGGATGTCAATTCAGATTTTAAACGCGCCATGAATGTGAATGATGTTCCGTATATGTGCATCTTGAATGGCAATGGCGAAATCGTTTGGCAACATACTTCTTACGCTCCTGGCGCAGAAGAAGAGGTGTATGAAGTCTTGAAAAGTCTTACAAGCAAATAATTAAGAATTTCCAGTACTAATCTTGAATTGTTCTCGACGAAAATCGAGAACAATTCCATTTTGTTTTTTATATGAAGAAAGGTTTACGATTTTTGTTCGTGCTGTTGTTGGTAAGTGCTTTCGGCACTACTTTCGCACAGCATCAGTTGGGGAATAGCCGCATCAGCGGTGATTTTGGTTTTAATGGCATGTACTATATTCCCGATTCTTTGATTGGGGCCGACAAGGTGGATTCTAAAGTGCGCGCCAACGCTTTTATAAATTTGCTCTACTCTAATGGCGGTTTCTCAGCTGGCGTTCGCTATGAGTATTATCAATTTCCTTTGATTGACTTTGAAAAAATCAATTACAAAGGTCAAGGCGTTCGCTATTTCTTTGCCGATTACAAAAACGATTTCATCCAAGTTACCGCGGGTAATTTCTATGAACAATTCGGTAATGGATTGTCTTTGAGAGCATACGAAGACCGACAACTGGGCATAGACAACAGTTTGCTGGGTGCACGCATTCGCATAACCCCGTATAAGGGTATCCGCATTACGGGCGTGTGGGGCGTAGAAAGACTCAACTTCGAATCCTATCAGGGTCGTCAAGATTATGTTCGCGGCTTGGACGGAGAAGTCTCCTTGGGTGAAATTATCCCTAAGATGCAAGAAAAGGGATTTACTGCTAACATTGGAGCTTCTTTTGTGAGCAAGTTCGAAAAGGCCGATGAACCCATCCTGGTGATGTTCTATCCTGAAACGGACACTTCCGCACCGGGTGTTATCGCTACAGACAAGATTCCGCAAAATGTGCCGGTTTGGGCTGCTCGTGCCAGCTTCGGCTATAAAGGTTTCCGCTTGGATGGTGAGTATGCTCAGAAAATGCAAGACCCGAATGTCACCAATGACTTTATCTATAAAAAAGGCGATGCACTCTTCCTTTCTGCTGCATATTCTATGAAGGGCTTTGGTGTGGCTGCTTCACTTATCCGCGCCGATAATATGGATTTCCGCACCCAACGTATGCAAAAGACAAACTCCCTGCTGTTCATCAACAATATCCCGGCTATCAATCGCCAGTATTCATATCAGTTGATTAGCAACTATAGTTTCGCTTCTCAACCCAATAGCCAAATTGGTGCGCAGATTCAAATCAACTATCTGATTCCGAAGAAAACCAAAATCGGTGGCAAATATGGTACAAACTTGACCTTCAACTATTCTCGTTTCCATAACACCGACCAACAACCGGTTGCTTTGGCAACTGAATATGGTACGCTCTCCGGTACTGACGGATATACATCCAGTTTCTTCAAATTCGGTCCGGATTTGCTTTACCAAGATATCGGATTGGAAATCCAT
The DNA here is from genome assembly GCA_024400815.1 of Bacteroidales bacterium. GTDB lineage: Bacteria > Bacteroidota > Bacteroidia > Bacteroidales > WCHB1-69 > F23-D06. The sequence goes on from JAKSMD010000034.1 coordinate 16,041, forward strand.
CGTCGTTTGACCAAGAAATGGGAATTGACACTTGCGTATAATTATATCACTTACAATTTGGAAAAATTGCAAGGTCATGTCGGCATGATGCGCGGTCACTTGGTTGCTGCTGATTTGCAATGGAAAGTTAATTCTAAGCACGCTTTGCGTTTGGAAGCTCAACATTTGTACACCAAGGATGATAAGGGCAGCTGGCTGTATGGCATGTTGGAATACTCCATCAGTCCTCGCTGGTTTATCTCTGTTGGCGACCAGTTCAACTATGGCAATCCTGACCCCACCTATCGCTTGCACTATTTTAATGTGGCCGGCGCTTTCATTTGGAATACCACACGTATTGCTTTGAACTTCGGTAAAACGCAGGAAGGCATTTTGTGTATTGGTGGCGTTTGTCGTGCTGTGCCTGCATCATACGGCGTAGGTCTTTCTGTAACGACTTCTTTCTAAATAGGTAATTTTGAAATTGAATGAATATAAGATTATGAAAAAACTGATATTATTGATTACGGTTGCAACCCTTTTCGTTGCTTGTGATAAAATTGAAGGACCGTATGCTGTTCCAGATCAAGTGGATGCAGTGACGATTGTATTTCCCCCCCTCGATCCGACTACGGTTTATCGCAAAGTCCTGATTGAAGAATATACCGGACATCGCTGTCCGAACTGCCCTGGTGGCCATCAACAGTTGGAAACCTTGCATGGCATTTTTGGTGACACTTTGATTCCAGTGGCTATTCACGCTACTACGTTGGCTGCGCCAAATCCTGAATTTCCGAACGATTTCCGTACAGAAGCAGGTAATGAATTGGCCAATTTCTATAGCATCGACGGCATTCCAGCCGCTATTATCAACCGTGGTTTCGAAGCTGGCGGTTGGGGACCTGCTCGTTGGCAATCCAAAATCAATGCCGTAGATCGCAGTCATGTCTATGCCGCCATCCAATTGATGAACCAGTACAATATGCCTTCTCCCAATATTTTGAAGGTGAATGCTAAGGTTACGATGCTGGAGGATTATGCAGAGCCTTTGCGCCTCTCCTTGTTCTTAGTGGAAGATGGTGTTGTAAGTCCGCAAATTAATGGCACCGAGGTGATTCCTGACTATGTTCACAATCACATGCTGCGTACAGCTATCAATGGCGTTTATGGCGATTTCTTGGCGCCTAATGGCATTTTGGAAAAAGGCAATGCTTACACCTATGGATATTCCATTGATTTTAATGGTAAAAATTGGAATCCAGACAATTGCTTCGTCATAGCCATTCTGTATGATAAAGAAAACAATGAAGTGCTTCAAGTAGAAAGATTAAAAGTTAGATAGTCCTTATGAAAATAGTTTCTGTAGAACCGATTGGTATCAGCGAATCTCGTGCTGCTGCCATTGCAGCTGAATTGGCTGAAGATAATCATGAGTTTATTTGCTATCGCGATAGAAAAGAAGATGCCGCAACGCTTATTGAAAGAATGAAGGATGCGGAAATTGTCATTGTCTCCAATATTAAAATCGGAGCTGACATTTTGTCTCAGTGCCCGAATTTGAAAATGCTGAATGTCGCCTTTACCGGTCTTGACCATATTGATTTGGCCTATTGCCGTGAACATGACATTGTGGTGAAGAATGCCTCTGGCTATGCCACAGAGGGCGTTGCCGAGTTGGCTATTGGTTTGATGTTGGATGTTTATCGACATATCACCGTTTTGGATGCTGATATCCGCAAGGGTGGTACGCGCAACAATTTTCTTGGCAAGGAACTTCGTGGAAAGCGCGTGGGCATCGTTGGCACAGGTGCTATCGGTACACAAACGGCTTTGTTGCTCCAATGTTTCGGTTGCGAAGTCGTGGCTTGGAGCCGCAGCGAGCGCGATGAGGTCAAGGCACAAGGCATTAACTATTTACCATTGGAAGAACTGATGCGCTCTTGCGATATCATCTCCTTGCATGTGCCATTGACAGCCGAAACACACCATCTGATCAGTCGTGAATTGCTGGAGATGTGCAAACCTACGGCCGTCATCATCAATACGGCACGCGGTAATGTGGTGGATATCGATGCTTTGGCAGATCTATTGAAAGCTGGACAAATAGCTGGTGCTGGCATTGACGTGTATGAAAAGGAACCACCATTGGATGCCAATCATCCACTTTTCGGGGCTCCGAACTGTGTGCTTGTCCCTCATGTCGGTTATGCCACTCGTGAGGCATTTGATGATAGAATAGATATTATTTTGGGAAATTTGAAATAGTATAAAATCCTTATTTTTAAGCAAAAAGTATCGGATATGTTCCAGAAAATCATTAAGGCGTGCGTAAAACTCGTTCAGCGTTATCTGCCTGAACCGTTCATCTTCGCTATTATTCTGACTTTTATCGCAGCTATATTGGCCATGCCTATTTGCCATCAAACACCCATTGAAGTGGTGGAGCATTGGGGCAACGGGGTGTGGGGATTGCTGGCCTTCGCCATGCAGATGGCCTTAGTGCTGGTCTGTGGCTCTACTTTGGCCGCCGCTCCTGTGATAAAGCAAGGTATCAGTCGTTTGGCTTCTTTGCCGAAGACGCCTGCTGGTGCTATCGCCTTGGTTACGGGCATATCCGCTATTGCTTGTTGGCTCAACTGGGGTTTTGGTTTGATTGTGGGCGTAATCTTTGCGAAGGAAATTGCCCGCAAACTGCCAGGCGTGGACTACCGATTACTGATTGCTTCCGCCTATAGTGGTTTTGTGGTCTGGCATGCCGGTCTGTCAGGTTCTATCCCATTGACTATGGCTACCCCGGGAGATGCCTTGGCAAAAGCCACGAATGGGGTGCTGACGAATCCTGTACCTGTTTCTCAAACAATTTTGGACCCGCATAATATCATTATGGTCGTTGTGGTCATTGTCGCATTGGTGGCTGTCAATGCGATGATGCATCCTAAAAAAGACGCCATTGTGGTTGACCCTGCCTTGTTGGTGGAGGAGGAACCGAAACCAGTAGGGGAGGCCAATACACCGGCGGAAAAGATGGAGAACAGCAGATTGCTCAGTTGGCTTGTGGCTATCTTGGGTTTGGGCTATTTAGTTATCAAACTCTTCTTCCGGGGAGGCTCTTTAGACCTGAATTCCGTGATTATGCTTTTCCTGTTTGTAGGAGTCTTGCTGCACGGAACGCCTTTGGCTTATGTACATGCTTTCACTAAGTCCGCATCGGGTGCGGCAGGCATCCTGCTGCAATTTCCGTTTTATGCCGGTATTATGGGTATCATAACGGGGGTAGGACATTCTGGTATCTGTTTTGGAACGGTTATTAGTGATGCGTGTATATCCATATCTACACCAACGACCTATCCATTACTTACATTCTTGTGTGCTGCAATCTTGAATATGTTCGTTCCTTCTGGTGGCGGTCACTGGGCTATCCAAGCCCCGATTATGTTCGCGGCAGGCGCTAATCTTGGCGTTGACCCTGGCTTGACGGGCACCGCCATTGCTTGGGGTGATGCTTGGACCAACCTCATTCAACCCTTCTGGGCTATCCCTGCATTGGCTATTGCAAAACTAAACGCTAAGGATATTATGGGCTTCTGCATTATTGATTTGTTCGTCTCCGGCCTCATTATCTGTGGTGGCCTGCTCATTTGGGCCTGCTGATTGAATTGAGAATTAAAGAGGATGTAGGAATAGCGCTGTGGAGACTCACCTATGATGTCCGATAAGATTTTGATTGTGGTGAATTAGGGTATCTCTTTTTTTCGTTAAGATGACAAGCGGAGAAGGGGACTTTTATTAAAAAACAATAGTTCTAAGTTCCAACGTATTACTCATTTCTTGCGAATTTTCAAAAAAACTTCCAAAATTGTTCAATTTCCCCTTGGCCGTTCCCCTGTGTCAAAAATGGAAATGTGTCAAAAACCGACCCTTATATGTCAAAAAATATTCGGTTTTTGCATATTTCAATCTCTTGTGTATAAGTAATTTATCTATTGACTTTCCCTGTTTTCCGTTGTATCTTTGCCAGACTGATTTATTAACCTAAAAAGTCTAACAATGAAAAACAAAAGAACAAATGATCTAACAATGGAAAACAAGCCCAAGTACCTCAACCTACTCACCGACTTCGGCTTCAAGAAGATGTTCGGAGAGCAGAACAAGAAGTTCCTCATCGCCTTCCTTAACTCAATTTTGTCCGAGAGCGCGGGTGTGATAGAGGATGTTTCTTATATGAATACGGAGCAGCTGGGCGAAGACCCTAAGGAAAAAAAGCTGGTGTATGACATTTACTGCAACACTTCCGACAAGCAGCACATCATTGTGGAACTTCAGGTCGGGGGGCAGTCTTACTATGGGGAACGTGCATTCACGTATGTTAGCCGATTGGTCAGCAAAGAGGCCCAGAGGGGAGAACGGAAATATACGGTTCCGCCCATTTATTCCATCAATATCTTGGATTTCAGGATGACGGTGTTTAATGACCGCAGCAATTTTTTATGGGAGGTGCAGCTCAAGGACCAACGGAACAAAATATTTCTGCCGCAGATTAAGTTCATATTCATAGAATTGTGTACATTTGCACGCTTGTTCAAGAAAACGGAATATAAAGAGGCACTGCACCGCTG
>JAKSMD010000035.1 GCA_024400815.1 Bacteroidales bacterium
AAGGGCAGTTTTACGGCAGGATTGTGCGTTTTCTGCAGGCAATACTCCAATTGTAAAATGGGCATATACAAATATAAGAGTGTATTCGTGTCCGGATTCATCTGCCACACTTTATAGAAATATTTCAACGCACTGTCGCCCGGATTGACCACTACAGGGGTGCGGTCGCAGACTTCACCCCAACTGTTTTCATCTCGAATGGAGTCTAATTGTGTAGGTTAGTCAATGGATTCGTGCTCCCAGACAAAGTCCCAGTAATAGTATTTGCCCATCCACATCATCGCTTTAATATCTTGCGGATTGTCAATCAGTTTTCTGTGGTACTCCTCAATGTTTTTCCACCGGGTAGAATCGCGTCTTGTTTCAAGAATGGGATGGCCGTAATGGGGGCGCAGAGAGTCAGGCAAGACATAGTTGTATAGAACATTTGCGTAGCATCTGACTTTCTTCCATTTATAGGTGGCAGGCGTCCATCGCGGCATCGTTTTCACTGCCCGAATGGCTTCTTCTACAAACCCGTAATTGTCAGGAGCGTAGGAGTTGTCGTGAACCATGCTGATGGCACCATCCTTTTCAATAACTATTTCCAAAAATGTCTGGTACTCTTCCAGATGCCGCAACGCCTCCTCAGGATAGCGCACAGTCTGTTGAAGGAAGTGCTGCATCGAATCGGACCCACCGGGGAACTGAGGCTTCGTGAAGAACTCATTATCACTCGAATAACGGATGTCCATATCCACATAATCAGGATCCGCCAAGGATATGAGCCATTTCACCAAGTCAAGTTCTTGGTTATAGTCATAGCATTCCAAATAACGGGCGTTTTGGTCTTTATGGTCGCGATATTCCAACAGATAGGGCGCTTCAAATCCCGTGCATCTTTTGGCCCGAGAGGAATGAACGAAGTCGTTGTCAACAAGAAATTTCCTTATTCTCGACCATTCATTGGGGAGCAATTGCCGTGCATTGGAGTCGAGCGTCCCCGTTGACCAATCGTTGCCATAGTATTCGTTTTCCGTTTCATCTACCCAGCCGCTGTCGCTAAATGCCATATAAGTAGTATGTTCCACATGGCCGCGAATGGCCTTGCCCTTCTGCCACGTCAGGAAAGCATGACCATTGTGGTTGGTTACTTGGATGAAGAGCGGATGCGCAAATTTTGGAAAATAGTTCAGCCGAAGAATGGTATCGTTTTTTTCCAAAGACAAGTTGCGCAACGGTGTCACATCTGCCTTGCGCATATAAAACACAGCCTCTCCAATACAGTCATTATACTCTTTGTCTTCACTGTCATCATTAAAGAAATAATTTTTCGGATAATAATCGCTGAAATTCCAACGGCTGCGGTTGTTTTGAGCATTGGCTATCAGCGGAAAGGCAACAAGGAGGAGCCATATTGCGGATATATGATTTTTGATGAAGTTCATACTGTTTTAGGATAGGGAATGATAATGTTAAATGCTCTATTCAATCCGCAAAGATACAAAATTTTGGTTGTTATACCTGTCGACCTAAAAAAAGAGAACCTCACGGCGCAGTCGTACATTCAGCAGCTTGGAGGGGTGGAATTTCCGGAGTATCTTGCCTGAAACCTGAAATTAGAATGCCACGCCAATGCGGAAGCCAGCAGTGAAAGCCAAAGGCCAATGGTGTGGATAGAGCATAAAACTGTGAAAATAATTGTTCGCATTGCCCGTGCCGAAAGAGGGTCCCATGCCGGTGTAGGCGTCAAAGACGAACCACTTGAGTACCAATTCGTAACCGCACTCAGCCAAAAGAGCAACTTGGTTGGTATGTCCGGGCGAGGCAGCCGACGAACCATCAGGCAGCGCTTTCGGCTGATAGTCGAAGAGCGCCCACACCACTTCTGGCTTCACATAAAATCCAGCCAGCCAACTATTTGCATTTTTCTGCGGAATCAGATTCCACTTGAATGCCGCCTTGTAGAGCATCCCTTTGGAGTCTGTGTGGTTAATGAAATCCCAACCCCAGCCGATTACCCCAACGGTAAGTTCTGTGCTGTGTTTCGGAGAAAAAGCACGCTCGTAAGTAAAACGAGACGATCCACTTCCCAAAGAAAGCAGGGTCACTTTGATATCGTTTTTCGTTGTACGCTTTGTCGCCATTTGCGCGTTCAACGGCCAAGAGGAAAGCAACAAAAGCACTATGAACGGAAACAATAAAATGTGTTTTTTCAACATAATCTGCGGATAGGATTCCTAATCGGTAAAAAGAACTGCAAAAATACAGAAATAATTGAAAAAGAGAATAGACACCTATATTTTTTCATTTGATAAAACAGCAAAGATTTTATATCTTTGCCGACCTTAAAAACACCTGATACAATAAGTGCAAACAATTAAATACAAGTGTTTTACAATTATCTAACAACAGTTATAAATGTATTTATCATGAAAAAAGTTTACATTTTTATCTTCACAATGGTATTATTTGCCGGCAGCATTTTCTCAGCACAGGCACAAACCCCGTACAAAAACGGCATTGGCGTTTCTGCGGGCAACATGCAGGCACTCACCTTCAAGACATTTGGCGGCAACCATTTCGCCTTCCAACTCGACCTCGGCACCAAGATTGTTGAGACCAATGGCCGTTTCAGCAAGCACTTGAATTTTGAGGGATTAGATTTTTGGACGCTCGAACTCAACCCGAACTTCATGTTCGAAGGTCACTTTGCGAAAGGACTTTACGGCTTCGTAGGTTTGGGCGCCAGCATCGGATACTGCTGGAGCGGCGTAGCTTACAGCAATTGGATTGGATTCCCTGTCGTCCGTGAAGATTTAGGCAAGTGCGGTGCCAATGGCATCTTCGGTATGGAATACAAATTTAATGCTCCTGTGGCGCTGCAATTCGACTTCCGTCCCGGCTACGGCTGCCTCTTTGCCGAGCACGTTGACATCCACTACTTCGACTGGAGTGTCAACTTGGGCGTAAGATACACATTCTAGTAGAGACGTGGCGCGCCGCATCTCCAAATTAATGGTTTCAAGTTTCATGAAGTAGGGACACAATTCATTTTGCTATCCAACTCGACCTCGGTTACAAAATGACCTATACCGTTGGCGAACACTTGAGCAATGTTAACCTTTATGATGGCGAACTCAATGCCAACTTCATGTACGAAGGCAACTTTACCAAAGGTCTCTATGGCTTTGTTGGTGGTGGCGTAAGCATGGGTTACAACTGGAACTTCGCAAGCTGGGATTATTGGGGAGGCAACTACCATAGTGATTTAGGCAAGTTTGGTCTTAACGCCATCCTCGGTCTTGAATACAAAATCAGCGCTCCTGTCACCTTCCAATGGGATTTCCGTCCCGGCTACGGCTGCCTCTTTGCCGAACACGTTGACATCCACTACTTCGACTGGAGTGTCAACTTGGGCGTAAGATACACATTCTAAATTTGTGCTTTGATGCTCTCATATTGATGGGGCAACAGGTATAAGCAAAAAAAATAGGTCCGATGTACATCGGACCTATTTTTTTACATATGTATAATATTAAGCGTTTATCTGCGTGAATTTGATGTTGCGGATGACCCATGCCGAACCGTTGGCATTGCCGTTCTTATGATAGCGGAAGGCGATGTGGAATTGCGGTTGTCCGATACTTGAAATGTCCAAGCTGTTGCTCCAGCCAAAGGCTGATGGGAATACTGTCAAGTTCGGGTTGAACGGAATCCATTGGCTTTCATCAAAACTGCCGCCATTGTAGGTGGTGGAGTAGTAAACTTGATAGTAATCGGCCGGACTGCCTCCAACATTGTTTTGGTGATTGATGGACATCATCACGTTTTGTATTTCACTGAAGGTCATCTTCGGAGAGATAAGCCAGTCGTCGCAGTTGGTCGTGGTTACATTGTGGAAAAGCACATTGTTGTTTTGGAAATTTTTGAATTGCCAAGCATTGTTGTTTGGATAGGTGGTCCAACCGCCCGTTGTCAAGGAGTTTGCATTGAAGGTGATTTCTTGCAAGTCTTCGTTTTCGGGAAGTATTTGGATGTCATCGCGTGTTCTGATTGTGAGTTGGTATTCTGAATTGTAGATGGAGAGGATACCATACAGACAATATTTCTTGCTGGCATCAATGATGGTGTTGCGGAAGTAGGAGTAGTTAGAGGTGCGCACGATAATGGTGGCGCCGTTGATGGTAACTTCGCGGTCTGTGGTGATGTCATCAACGGAGAGCGGTTTGCCATCATATTTGGGGTCGAACATGCAGCCGTTAATCTTAACCAGGCAGTTGGTGTTTTCAGGGGAGAGTTGCGAACTGCCTAATACTTCAATGGGGTGTGCCACAAATGGACTGTTGGTATTGGGAAGTCCGTCTTTGTGCAGATAGCGTCCCAAGGCATTTTGGTTGATGCGGCCCACGGAGCCATTGTATTTCCAGCCGATTTGATATTTGTTGTGGTAGTCGCCCACGATCAATCCGCGGCAGTCGATATAAACCGTCTGTCCGACCGGGTACTCGTTGTAAAGTCCGGAGCGGTCGATAGCGATTTCCATACCGCCGGTTTCATCTTGAACGGTGAGATACTTATAGCAGTTTCCGCCTTCATCGGAGCTGACGACGGTGGCTTTGACGATGAAGGTTTCGTCATAGCGACAGATGGAGTCTTGTGCGCCCGCGCCTAAGTTCGGGTGCATGGCCTTGATGTCGGCGATGGTCTTGTTGGCGGCAGGACCGGTGTAAACGGGAACTTGAAACTCAGGTTCTTCCCATTTGTTACAGGAGACGAAGAGGATCGATAAAACTAAAAGTCCTAATATGTTGATAGTTGTCTTTTTCATAGCGATAGGATTATTGGGTTACAGTTGCGGAGATGGCAATATTGCCGATGTACCAGGATGAGCCGCTGCCTTCATATTGGAAGGCAATTCTGAACTTGTTGCTTTGTGCATTTTCCGGAAGCACATAGTCGAAGTTGACGAAGTTGGTGTTGAAGTTGGTAACAGGAATAGCGGTCCAGGTGGTGGTGTTTACGTCGCCGGTGAAGTTGGTGGTGTAGTAGCATTTCATGACATTGTTATTGCCGCCAGCAGGAGTTCTGTGCTTAAATGATAGGGTGGCGTTGCTGGCGCCAAGGAGGTTGATTTCAGGAGAAACCAGCCAGCTGTTGGTGCTGCTTCCCGCATTGATGCCAAAGCCGCTGAAACTGCTGTTGGAGAGTACGGACCATTCTGCACCGTTGGTGACTTTCAGCCAGCCATTATTGAAAGCATTGGTGTAGTCGCTGACGCTGAAGATGGTCTCCAAGTGTGTCGGTGCGCTGAAACCTTGCACATCATTTAAGTCGCGGATGACGAGTTGCACATAATTGTTATAGCGGGTCATGATACCGTAAATGGTGCCTGTGCCTTCGGGCAAGACTTCGTTGATGAAATCGGCATAGTTGCTGGTACGCATCGTAATGGTGCTGCCATCGGCCATTTTGATGTCGTGGCTGGTGGCGGCGTTTGGAGCGCAGTAGGTGGCCGTGCCGCCTTCCACGAAGGTGGCATTGTCCAAACGCACTAAACGGTTGTAGTAGGTGACCGGCATGTTGTCCGCATTGGGGATGCTGGTGAGCACGATGGGGGTGAACACCTCCGGATTGCTCAAATCCACTGGGGCGCCGTCACAGAAGATGTAGTTAGAGGCCTTGTTGGAAGGGATGGCCTGCATGGCATCGTTTTCCCACAATCCGATTTGAGGCAACTTGCGGTAGTCGCCAATGACTAGGCCGTCGCATTTCACAAAGACGCGCTGACCCACTTTGTAGCGGTTGAAAAGGGCGGAATTGTTGATTTTGATTTGGATGCCGGCGGTGCCGTCTTCAATGTTGATGTATTTGTAGCAGTTTCCGTGTTCATCGGAGGTAGTAACAATACCCGTGATGATGGTGCCCGCAGGGATGGAATCGTAAGAGTCCACGCTGCCTAATTCGTGCATGGCGATGAGCTCGGCGATGGTGGTGTTGGCCGTGCCGTCAAAGGTTGGAATGGGTGCCACATCGGGCTCCCAGTTGCAGGAAGTCACCAATGCACCTAATCCTAAAATGCAGATGAATAAACGGATTTTATTTGTTATTTTCATTGTAGTTGGATTTTCTATTAGTTAAATGTGAAATTGATGCCTAAGTAGAAGGTGGTGCCGAAAGCATAGTAGTATTTGTTGCCGAACTTGCCGACATTGTAGTCGGTGTAGTCGAAACGATATTGTTCCCAAGCGGTGGTTACCAGGTTCTTGTTGTTGAGCAAGTTGGTGATACTCAGGTTGAAGCCGATCAAATAGTCTGTTACTTTCCAGGACTTGCTGACAGAGAGGTCGAGGGTGAATTGTCCTTTCAGCTTTTCTTGGTCAGCCACTTGGTGATAGAGCTCGGAGTTGACATCCAAAGAGCCGCGTGCAGTGGAGGTTCTTCTTTCAGGATTCAAATCACAGTATATTTTGTCGAAATAGTTGGCGTTGATGTTGACCCACCAGTATTTGTGGTTGAATTTCAAACCGGCTGTAGTGGCCAATTGAGGGGTGCCGGACACATGGTAGTTTTTCCAATATACGGTTCTCTCTTTTTGCCCTTCAAAGTCGGTGCCATTTTCAGCGTTCATGGTGACTTGTGCGCGGTCGGAGTAGCGATAGTCGCCATAGTTGCCGGCGAGGATGATAGAGAACATCGTGCCTAATTTGATTTCAGCGCCGAGTTCGATGCCGAGGTGGCGTTGGTCGATGCCGGAAATGGAGTAGTTGACCATGCTGGCGTAATCGTCATGATAGAAGCTGATGAGCTTGGTGGCATCCATGATTTGGGTGAAGTAGGCTGTTGCTCTGAGTTTGATGGAAGGGTAGGTGAGAATGTAGGAGAAGTCTGCGGAGTAGATTTTTTCATCTTGCAAATGTTCGGCATATTGGTTGCGGATACGAGGCGCTACGAACGCATTCAAGATGTTGGGCGCTTTGGCTTCTGCCATGCCATTCAATCTTAAGTAATTGCGGCCGTTGATTTTGTAGGTGATCCCTACCTTGCCAGCGCCTTCCAGGAATTCGCGGGTCTCGGATTTGCCGTAGGATTCTTCAGGGAAGCGTCCGTTCTGCATATTGCCCACGCGCCAGAATTCGGTGCCGCCAATTTCGCCTCCAAAGTGGATGTCCAGGTGATTGTAGCTGAATTGAGCCAGCGCCCATGCCTTTTGCGTGTAGATATGATAATCATAACTGTAACCAAACACATCGCCTTCGTACAGGGTGTCGTTCACATGCAACAAGTCGTTGTATTGCACATTAAGGTCCTCTGGGAAGTCGCCTTCGGAGAATTTGTCCACATCTAACCAGTAGCGGCCGCCCAACAGGTCGTTGATGGTCTTGTAGTTCTTTTGCTTCATGCCGCGCACGTCGATGCCGCCGAACAACTTGATGTGTTCGGTGAGGGTGGCGTTGAAGTTGGAACTGCCGCCGAGTTGGAAGTGGTCGTAAATGCGATTTTCAACCATGTACTGGGCACGTTTGCCTTGCAATGCGGCCAATTGGTTTACTTCGTATAACTTGTCCCAGTTGATTTGGGTGTAGGATTCGTCATTGGTTTGCCAATAATTCAAAATGTCTTGGTAAAAACCGGAAGTGTCGCCGTTGTCGATTTGGTAGCTGGGCAGGTAACGGTAGTAGTCGGGACGAGGGTCGGGGGTGTCATACCAGTTGAGGGAGGTGGTGTTGTTGCGGCCGAAAGTGCTTCCGATCGTTGTGTTGACAGAGATTTTGTTGCCTTTGGGGGTATAGGTGTGGGTGAGCAAAATCACCGGTTCGCAAACGGTACGGATGCGGGCATTGCGTTTCTCGCCGTTGTACCAGCCCCAATTGGCATTGTAGTAATGGTCGCCCAGCAGGTCGTAAACTTCTTGCACGGAGTTGGACTGCATGCCGCGGGCAGTGTGTGAGGCAAAGGCGGCGAGATTCAAGGCGTGTTCGTCATTGAATTTCTTTTCAGCCGCGATGAAGCCGCCGAAACTGTTGTAAGAGGTGCCTTCTACATAGGAGATGTTGTTGCCGAAGCGGGCCGAAAGGGAACCGGCTACAGCCCAACCGTTAGGCATGACCCCAGTAGAACCAGTGAGCATGAAGCGATTGTTGTAGGTGCGGTTGTTCAAGGAATAGGTAGCACGCACTTGCTTGCGGAAATTGCTGGCGCGCAGATTGTAGTTGGTGGCACCGCCAATATCACCGAACGTGAAGGCCACGGGCCCCATGTTGGAGATGTTTTCCGGATAACGGAAAATGTGGTTCAAACCGCCCCATTGAGAATAGGAAGCACGCTCGGTGACCAAACTGTTCATCGCAAATCCGTTCATGCAAACATCTTGAAATCGGTTGTCATAACCGCGGGTGCGGAAATAAGCAATACTGAAAGTGTAGGAAGTGTTGTTGGTGAAGACATCCTGACTGGAATGCAGCAAGCTGGGCACATAGTTGCCGCTGCCTGCGTCACTTTCGTCGTCTTGTCCTTCACTAACGTCCGTGTAGTCTGCAGTCCCTGCCGTGTTTTGTCTTTGCAGGGTGTCTGCAACATCATGCTTCTTTTCTTTACCGTTCTTCTTTCCTGTGTTTTGTGAAAACGCTGTTCCATAGGAGATTAGAACAATAGAAATCCATAGTAGTGTTTTTTTCATATTGTGTATATATTATATTGCAAAAATGGCTGCAAACATACGAAAAAAAGCCGTCGGTTTGGAAAAACTGACGCCTATCTTGTAATAAGTCGTAAATGACAGGCTGCTTCTTTTTTTTACCAATATAAGTCGAGGATACTCCAATCTCTTCCCGATGGGATTTCAATTGGAGGGTGACTTTTGTGGAAAAGAAGCAAAAATATTAAAATTGCTGCGGAGAAATTGTGGTTTGCACTATTTTTTGTACTTTTGCCTTTCCTAAACGGAAATCATAATTTTAACACCAACGATATGAAAAAACTTACAACTATGGTCATTGCATTCGGATGCTTTGCGCTCTTAATGCCTTCTTGTAAAAACAAGAAAACGGAAACTCCAGAGGAAACTACGAAAAGCGAACTCCAACAGAAAGTAGAAGAGTACGCTTTCTTTGACCTCACCACAGACCTTTCCAAACTTAGTGAGAATGACAAACAACTCATCCCTATCTTCTTTGAAATTGGTCAGATCATGGATGACCTCTTCTGGGAACAAACCTTTGGCCCGAAGTCTTCTTTGGATACCATCCAAGATAAATGGATGAAGGAATTTGCCCTCATCAATTATGGTGCTTGGGATCGTTTGGATAATGACAAACCATTCATTCCCGGCTTCGGTGCGAAACCCGCCGTCTGCAATTATTATCCGCAAGACTGCACTTTGGAGGAATATGAAGCTTGCACGGACAAGAACAAATCTTCTCAATACACCGTGCTCGTTCGCAATAGCGATGGCTCCCTCAAATCTGTGTGGTATCATGAATTCTACAAAGAGAAAATCGACAAGGTTTGCGCATTGCTCGACAAAGCCATCAACATTTGCGAAAACCCTGCTATGAAAAAATATCTTACCTTGCGTAAGAAAGCCCTCCAGACGGATGACTATTTCGATAGCGACATGGCTTGGATGGATATGAAAGACACCAAACTTGACTTCGTCGTCGGTCCGATTGAATGCTACGATGACAAACTCAACGTGTTGAAGACTTCTTACGAAGCTTTTGTTTTGGTTAAGAACGATGAAGAAAGCAACAAACTCACGAAGTTCGTTTCTATGCTTCCGCAACTCCAAAAGGAACTTCCTTGCGATGCCAAATACCGCAATTATGTTCCGGGTACCTCTTCAGACCTTAATGTTTATGACGTGATTTTCTACGGTGGCGACTGCAATGCCGGTGGTAAGACGATTGCTATCAACTTGCCTAATGACGATAGAGTACAAGCTGCTAAAGGTTCACGCCGTTTCCAACTCCGCAACGCTATGCAGGCTAAGTTCGACAAGATTATGAAGCCGATTGGCGAAATGGTCATCGAACCATCTGAACAGTGCCACATCAACTTTGACGCCTTCTTCTGGAATGTCACTTTCCACGAAGTAGGTCACGGCTTGGGCGTTAAAACCACGATCAATGGCAAAGGTTCCGTTGATGCTGCTATGAAGACCGAAAGCACCAATTGGGAAGAAGCCAAGGCCGACATCCTCGGTCTGCACCTTGTCTGCGCGCTGGTTGACAAAGGCGAAATCACCAATATCACCAAGGAAGACGCTATCACGACTTACATCGTAGGTCTGCTCCGTTCTGTTCGTTTTGGCGCTGCTGACGCTCATGGCGTGGCTAATATGATGTGCTACAACTTCTTCGAAGAACAAGGCGCTTTCAAACGCAATGGCAATGGCACCTATCACATCGATTATGCGAAAGCAGAAAAAGCCATTGACGCTTGGATTGCCACCATCCTCAAGACTCAGGCAACCGGCGACTTCGAATTCGCTTCCAAGTTCAGCAAGGAACACGGCACCATCGGTCAAAGTCTCCAAAAAGACCTCGACCGTATCAACAAAGCCGGTATTCCTCGCGACATCCGCTTCAACCAAGGTCTCGACATCTTAGGTCTTAAGAAATAATTTATCGATACTGATATTGTTATGAGTTATGGGCGCCGAGTTTGTCACTCTCCCCATAACTCATAATTTTATAGCAACCCAAGAAAGCATTATTATCAATTGTCAATTATCAATTATCAATTGTAGATTGTCGTGTTTCTCAAACATCTCAAACTAACGAATTTCAAAAGCTACGAAGAGGCTGAGTTCTCGTTTGACGAGAATGTGAACGGCATTGTCGGAAAGAACGGCAGTGGCAAAACAAACCTCCTCGATGCCATCTACTATCTGTCGTTTTGCAAAAGTTATTTCGCCGCGCAAGACGTCTTTTCTATGCGTTTTGATACGGACTTTTTTGCCATTCACGGCGACTTCTGCAACCATGAAACCCAAAACAACACGCAGGTGAGCTGCACCTACAAGAACGGACACAAGTCGATGCGCGCCAACAAGAAGGAATATCAGCGGCTCAGTGCGCACATCGGCCTATTCCCTGTGGTGATGGTCTCGCCCTACGACAGCGATATCATCAACGAGGGCAGCGAGACGCGTCGCAAGTTCTTCGACACCATCATCTCCCAATTCGATGCCGAATACCTGCAACAGCTGATCTCGTACCGCAAACTGCTGGTGCAGCGCAATGCCTTGCTCAAGCAGTTCTTTGATAATAAAACCTTTGATGCTTCGCTGTTGCAAATTGTTGACGAACAGATGATTCCGCTCGGCAACTTCATCTTTACTAGAAGACAGGATTTTATACAGAATATCTCCCCGATATTCCAAAAACATTACCAGCAGCTTTCGGACGGCCAGGAGAACGTGGAAATCCAGTACCAGTCGGGACTGCTGACCAGCACCTATACGGAAGGGCTACAGAGCACCTCCGCAGCAGATCTTCACAGCGGCTTTACCAACTTCGGCATTCACAAGGATGATTTTCTGTTCCTGATAAACGGGCAGCCTGTGAAACGCTTTGGCTCGCAGGGCCAGCAGAAGTCGTTTTCCCTGGCATTGCGCCTCGCGCAGTTCGACTATTCCTACGAACGCAAGCAAGTCAAGCCCATCCTGCTGCTGGACGATATTTTCGACAAGTTGGACCGCGCGCGCATCGCCGAATTGCTTAATATGGTGGGGCAAGACCATTTCGGACAGGTCTTCATTTCCGATACCGATGAGAACCGTGTCAAGCAGATTTTAGGCGAACACGGCATACAACATAAGATTGTTGAGATAGTGAAGTGAGCTGTAAACTGAAGTTTCTCTATTTTTCAGTAAAAAACCGTATCTCAAAGACATCAAAGATATCATTGAGGTCTTTGGAGTCGATGTTATAGCCGCATAGATATTTGACGTTGCCGGAACATTGGATGAGGATGCGTTTTTGCGACAGCGGGCGTGGGTTTTCCATCACGCTTTGAATATCTTTCCCAGGAATGATGATTTTCTTTCTTAGGAAAAGAAGTTTTCGGACAATAATCAAATTCTCGTCACCGAAGGTTATGGTTTCTTTGCCAAAAAGCCTCCATAAAATGGTGTGCAAAAGGAGTGTCCCAAAAACGATTATTAATGAGATAGCCAACACCTTTTGCCATAATTCGTTCCCATTATATAAATCGGAAATAATTTCGTATGCGATAAGAACGGGTATGCTTAAAAGACAGCCTATAAATCGGTTGATCGTATAATCGTTTCCCGTGTCAAGGAATAAGGTAGGCCGGGATGTGATTATGCTCATCATAGGAATGGGAATTGGAGACGCAAAAATACGAAAAAATGCGGTGGTGTGATAATGCTGCAATGCAAGATTGGGGATTATCTTGTTTGTCATATTGGGAAGCAAATCCGGGCGAATCGGAAGCAAATGATGCAGACGGCGGTGCAATGGATTTGGGGACGATAGGACTCGGTCAGAAACAATTGTTGGGTACGGGCTTCCCATTGAAAGAGATGGTGTCGAAAGGATATTCGGAAGTCGGATGAACGTAGTCGGAATCCACATATTGCAAGAGATGGTTGTCGTCAACAAAAAGGGTGGAGAAGTAGGTGTTCTCTCCATAGCGGAAACAGGGGCCGTATGAGGTGCCGTCGGTTTGCTCTTCGACAAACAGACCGCTCGGCTGCGAATAATCATTGTATGTCACCACCAATCCGTTTCGACCCACGTTGACCACCATTATCAAAACCGGCTCTATGGAGTTTAGCCGTTGCTGGCATTCTTTCCAAATATCATCCCAGTTGGTCCCGACTTTTTTCAACAGAAACAGGAACAAAGGCGTGTAGTCGTACATGCTTTCCATCTCTTTCCATTCGTTCTGGCTCGCGAGCGAACGCCTGGTCCCATTTTTTGTGTGACGGTCGAATTTGGCGCGTTTGCGTGGGTAATAGTAAAAACGATAGCCGTCGTGTGAGGTTTTGCTGATTTTGCGGAATAGAGGTTTGGAGTCCATAATGTTGAGATTTAGGAAACAGTGCCGGAGGCGTAGTTTAACTTCTTTTTAAGGTCAGTTCTGGCAGTACCACGGCACTTTCCTCCGTGTCTTCTTCGCCCTTCCAAGCAACGATGAAAAGCACTTTTGCGGAAGCTATTTTATAACCTTGTTCTTTCCAATGGTTTAATGTGTTTCTAAATGCTTTTGAATATAATGCAACTTGGCAATAACTGTTATTGATGTTCTTCCATAGTGAGTTGTCCTGCCACTCTATATCATCTCCGCTTTGCAGTTTCAACAGTGTGCTTTTTTTATCTTTGAAAAAATTCAAGATAACATCGCGGTGGGAAAGTTGTAGGGTCAGCTCTTCTGGATGATCGTAAATTGTTTCATCATGAATTACTTCTACCCCGGGAATGTACGTGTTTTCGAGGAATGGTATGCTGGTGTGCACGTATAAAGACTGCTTGGCACGCGTTAAGCCGACATAAAGTTTTCGGTAGGTTTCGTCATTTTCATTGCTCAATTTTTGCAATAACAAAAATACATGGTCGAATTCACGTCCTTTGGACTTGTGTATGGTAGATACGAAGACGGCGCTTGCGTCTTTAGTGTAATAGTCTTCGTATTGTGACTCATTTACATATTCTTGTAAATCAGAAAAATATTTTAGCTTGTTGATTCTTTCAAATTCAAGGATGAAATTGCGAATGTTGTCTAAACAAGAGCTGTTTTGATACTTTGTGAAGAGTCTGTTTTTTGCATTTTCCCAATTGTCATCTGAAATGACGGGAGATTTCAAATTGTTCTGAATCAATTTGAGGAAAAATCTTACTTCGGCGAGGTTGCTGAAACGGAATCCGTCAATGGATTGTATCAGTTGAGCTCGAATATTATGTTTTTTCAGCAAGGCAACCACGCAAAGAGCTTCTTCATTTGTAGTCGTCAGCACGCAGATGCTGCCTTTGGGGGTGAGTGCAGAAATGTGTTGTACGACAGGCGTCTCCAAATGTTCGCCCTGGTGCCGAATGATTTGAACATTTCCAGGCTCTTTTCGTATAGCGACTATAGGATTGCTTTTCATCCGTTGCTGGATCTGTCCAACAAAAGTGTTTGCTGTGGAAACAATCAGACTGTTGCTCCGATAATTTTCAACCATCTCGTACATTTTTGCCCCGTATGTGCTGATGAGTGACTGGAGATATTTGGAATCTGAGCCACGGAATTCATAAATGTTTTGGTCATCGTCACCAACGGCAATGACGCGCATTTCTTCGTTGTATCTCATTAAGGCTTCAACCAATGCAAATTCCTGTTGATCCATGTCTTGAGCTTCATCAATGACTAGCACGGATTTGGTGATTTTTCCTGGTTCGACGTCCCCGTTGTTTATCATCTCGGTGGCATAATGTACGACATCATCAACCTCTTCGAGATTCCCTGTTTTACCGATAAGATCAAAACAATAGGAGTGGAATGTCTTGATTTCAACAAAATAGGCTGCATTTCCTATTAAATCTATTAGGCGCGTTTTGAATTCAATGGCGGCAGCTCTGGAAAAGGTCAGCAT
The DNA here is from genome assembly GCA_024400815.1 of Bacteroidales bacterium. Classification (GTDB taxonomy): domain Bacteria; phylum Bacteroidota; class Bacteroidia; order Bacteroidales; family WCHB1-69; genus F23-D06. The sequence goes on from JAKSMD010000035.1 coordinate 14,582, forward strand.
AAGCAGTTGCTCGTGCTTGACGTCTTCTAACTGAAGCAGCGAGGCTAATTTGTGGACCAGGACACGAGTTTTACCACTGCCCGGCCCGGCGGCAACTACAATGTATTTGGAATCTTTGTCATGGATAATCTGCTTTTGTATTTCAGAAAGACAACCAAATAGTTTTTCGTGCTTTTCGGGAGATATGTTCCTGCTGATTTCCTGTACTCTTTCTCCTTTGAAGTATTTGCCAATGAATTTCTTATAATCCAGCTGGAAGTAATCTTTTACGAATAGAAGGGCGGCGTCATAGTCGCGCACCATAAGGTTGGCATATTCTCCGACAATGTGGATCTGTTGGATCTTTTGCTTGTAAAAATCATCCAGCAGTTGATAGTCATTGATTTTATATCGGATTTTGTTTTCAGCAATTCGCTTGAGTTGCATGCCGTTGTAGATGACAAGAAATCCGCCTTCCAGTTTGATGGCTCCAATTTTAGAGAGATATAGAAGGGCTTCTTCCATTTCGGAAATGGATGCCTTATGTTCTTCAAAAGCAAGTTCTGAATTGTTTTTATAATCTTCAACAAGTTGCGTAATGGAAAATTGGACTGCAGAGTCTTCTTTGTTAGTGTGTGGGTTAAGGACGGATTTTTGAAATAGTGCCGATAATATAAATCTACAGAGTTCAATACGCATATTGAACTTTTTGTTGAGAACTTCTGGCTCGTATGATAAGACGGTCTGCAGAAATCCTGATTCTGGATTTTCAACTTTTTTGATATAATTCCGAATGGTTAGAAAATAGAGCAGCGTTTTTAGACCTTTTACTGTGGAGTGGCTAATGTCCTCGGCTAATGCCTTTTCGTTGAGTTCCTTCAAGGACATGGAATTCTCCGAATGAGAAAGATGCTCTAATAGGAATTGTTCAAGTTTGGCGAATTTTTCAAGGATGCTTTGTGACTTGTTTTGGGTGTCTGATTTGAAAATGTAGGCGGACATGTCGCGAGAATCCGCTAATACGCCTTCTTGACGCATCAAACTCACCGCTTTAACCACAGATTCTTTAGGCATCCCCAACATGTCTGCTAAGTAGTCGATGCGAGATTCAGCATCTTCGTCTTGCGCAGTAGCAATACTTCGGCTGGAAATCAAAGATTTGATGATGCGGATGGCATTTTGCCGTTCATGCTCTTCAAAAATAGGGGAGGCGGTGAGTCGTTGTCGGGCTTCCTCCATATTTTTTACCATAATTCCTGTGGCATAGACATGCGGCATATTCTGCCCCCGTTGAACATATCCGGCCTGTTCCAAGGCGGCAATTGCGGTCTTGACACGCGTTTCAATATCCAGTACAGATTCGTCCCATCCAGCCTGACGTGCGATTTCCAAAGCTGAGCACTGCACGCTTTTCCGTTGTTTGGTTAAGTGTTTGATAGCTGTCCAAACCTGTTGTATTTCGCTGATGCTTAACTTTGTCTGATTGAGCAAGATGAAATGCTTGTCCAAATCCGCATCGTTGAACAATACGTAGCAGTCGGCATTCATGTTCGGGTCTCGACCTGCGCGGCCTGCTTCTTGGACGTAGTTTTCCAATGAATCAGATATTTCGTAATGAATGACCAAACCTACATCTTTCTTATCTACTCCCATTCCAAAGGCGGAAGTGGCCACAATGACTTGTACTTCATTGTTAATGAATGAATTTTGATTGATAACCTTATCGTTAGCATCCATTTTTCCGTTATATGGCAATGCGGGAAAACCATCTTGTGTCAGTTTATCGGCTAAAGACACGGTCTTTTTGGTCCTAGATACATAAACGATTGTCGGGCATTTTTTGCCGGCAATGAGATTGCGTAGCGTTGTGTATTTGGATTCTTCAGTTTCAGCGTGAAAGACTGCGTATTTCAAATTCTTTCGAGTGGATGAAGAAGCAAGAATTTCTAATTCGATATCCAATTCCTTTTTGAAATAATCGCAGATGTCAGTAATGACTTTTTGCTTGGCTGTTGCCGTGAAACAGGAAACCGGTATGGGTTGTTGACTGTGTTTCTTATTTCGTAATTCACGAATGAATGGACCAATATAAAGGTAATCCACGCGAAAATCTTGTCCCCACGCAGAAAAGCAGTGCGCCTCGTCGATGACAAAGCGAACGATGTTGCGCGACAGTAGCAGCTTTTCAATGGTTTTGGAACGCAGCATCTCCGGGGATATGTAGAGCAGGGTCGCAGACCCGTCGGCCACTCGCTGGAAAGCATTGGCTCTCGTAATTGGATCGAGCAGCCCGTTTATGGTAACCGCGTCAGTGATGCCTTGCGATTCCAAATTGTCCACTTGGTCCTTCATCAGAGATTGTAAAGGAGAGATTACAACGGTGAGTCCGTGAACGGCATTGCCCGCCATGATGGCTGGCAGCTGGAATGTCAATGACTTACCGCCGCCTGTCGGGAAAACAGCCAGCAGAGATTTCCCATCAACAGCCGTTTGAACAGCCTTTTCCTGAAGCGCTTCTCCGTCGTAAGTCCTGAATTCTTTAAAACCAAATATGTGCTGTAATTGCTGATGAATGTTGAACTTGTTTTTGCAATATGGACAACCGTCATGGCACGGCGTGTTGCAAAGCACTTTCAGCAGGTGTTCAATTTGTGGAAAGTTCTTCAGCAGCCAAGGCGGGGTTATGGAATGATAATCGCAGGTGTTGACGAGTGCTAATGCGTATGCGAGTTCTTTGGGATATTGTGAAATCCAAGGAGACAAGTCTGTATTTGTACAAAGAAGACTTGTGAAATGTCTGCGTATTAATGTTTCTGTGTTCCTTCTGTCCGGGCGCATGGATGTATATTCGAAGAAACCGTGAAACTCTTCTTCGCTGTAAAGCAAATCGCAATATATTTGCTGAATGCCGGTTGGCAGTTCGGAAAAAGCATTGAGAATGTCGTAAAATAGATCTTTTGCCTTATGACAATCGTTTAGAGGGTTGTTCAATTCATCGCTTTGCAGTTTGTCGTCCTTGAGCAGCGCGTGATATGGACGCTTGGAAAACATCAATGGGGAAAGATATAGCGTGTCAATGGCAGAAGCACGGATCTTTCTGAACAAGTTGGCTTCTTTATTGATATATTTCAAATCATGGTGGACGATGTTGTGCCCACAGACAAAATCGGTCCTGCCTACAAAATCTAAAAATTGTTCTTTTGAGCCAGCATGAAAAGAAGAACCATCTTCACGAATGGCTCCGAAGTCATGGATTTTATGGTCTTTTACACCGACTTCCGTATCTATAAATACAATGGTTTTACTCATTGTCTTTTGTCACCTATTTAGTTGTCGTCGTTTTTGACATTAAAGTCTTTGAAACCTGCAATTATAAGGAGAAAAAAGGAAAAATACTCCTACTTTTCTGCTTTTTGTTAGAAAGTCGCAAAAGTACGAAAAAAAGTGGCAAGTGTTCTCATTGATCCTTTTTTCAAAGGACAGAAAATCATGTTTTTTATGTACATTTGCGCTGTTTTTTTAAGAATCTTAATTATGAAAAAAATCATCCTCTCTTTTGTGGCACTTTTTAGTGCAATGGTCTGTTTCTCCCAAAGCTGTACGATTATCGGTCGTATGAATGTACCGGATTTTCAAAACAAGGAAGTCGCTATTTTGAACGCCGCCACCTTCGATGTGCTGGCGACTACGAAGATTGTGGACAGCGCGTTTACCTTTGATATCTCCGTAGATGAGCCGTTTTGGGGATGGATCAAAACGGAGACCCTTTCCGGCAACAATTATTATTTCCTGGATGTAGTGGTGGAACCGGGCACCGTGACTTGCGATTTGGTGACCGATGACCTGGCAGGCACGTCGACCAATGATCGCTATTTTAAATTCAACAAGGAAATGAATCACGAGAAGGAGATTTGGTATGCCTACGCTGAAAAGTTCCAGAATATATCACAGATGTCCGAGAATGAAGTCAAAAGTTTGACTGACGAATTCCAGTTGCAAATAAACAAGATGGTGGATTTGGCACAAAGTGTCTTCTTGGCGAACAAGGATAACCTTGTGGCCACAAAAGCCTTCGATTTTTTGGCGGAGATGGTAGGTGCCAAATCGTTTGACTATAGTGAATTGTCCGCTATGTTGGCGGATGCTGCCCCCATTGTGCGCAATTATCCTAAGGTGGTGAAAAAGATGGAGCAGTTTGACAAACTGTATCAGACGGTGGCAGGCAAACCCTACATCGATTTGGATTTGAAGGACTTCAAGACGAAGAAACCCGTCAAACTCAGCAAGTACATCAAAGGCAAGATTGCGCTGATTGACTTTTGGGCCTCGTGGTGCAGACCCTGCCGTGCCGAAATTCCCAATATTGCCCAGATTTACGAGAAATATGGCAAGGACGTCGTCGTCATCAGCCTAAATGTCTGGGACCAGCCGACTGCGCAAGCCAAAGCTATCAAGGATTTGAAGATGAACTGGCTGCAACTGACGGATGATACCAAGAATGCCACTAACGTATATGGCATCGAGGGCATTCCGCACATTATGCTCATCGGCAAGGACGGAACCATTCTTGCCCGCGACCTGCGCGGTGAGGAGATAGAAGCGGCGGTCAAAAAGGCGTTGGGGAAATAGGATTTTGAAATCGTTACAAGTATTCCCTTCCCCTATATGAAGAACAGGCACGCGCCAGCAACGCTGATGACTGCCCCGATGACCTCGCGTACGGTGACGCGCTGGTGAAACAACAATGCGGCTGGCGCGATGATGAGGATCGGTGTCAGTGCAAATAGGGTTTGCGCAATCCCTGAGGTGGTGTGCTGCACCGCTAACAGCGATAGGCTGACTC
>JAKSMD010000036.1 GCA_024400815.1 Bacteroidales bacterium
AGAAGAAGTTCTTGTATGCGCCGCCCATGCCAGGAGAAACAGCGTCCAACACATTGAATTGACTTTCTGCAATGCTTTGCATCTTCTTAGCCGTAGCTTCATCGCCGCAAAGCTTAGCAATATCCATGATTTGACGCAACTCTTGGAAGTCGCCAGCAAGTGATTGCTGATCGAAATCCGGTTGGCGCAATTTCTTGGAGATGGTCTGATTCAATGTCTCTCCATAATAGGAGGCAACTTTGTTGATTTTCAGTTCGTGGTATCTGGAGGCCAAGCCGTTGCCCGGCAATTTTGCCGTGGTAATCAGATAGTGGAGGAACATGAAATCGTAATGAATGTCGTTGCTGTGGAAGTCAATGGTTCTTTCATCGCTTTGGTTGTACCAGTTGAACAATTCAACGGTTTCATCCCAAATCTTGTTGGCCATTTCCATACCCTTCTTATCGCCAGCAGCTGTATGCAAATTGAAGAAGTCATTCATGTAGAATGCGCAGTTTTGTGTGTATGCATACATGTTGGACATGGTGGAGACATACGGATAGATAGCATCCGGAAGCACTTCATTACCTTTGTTCAAAACTTGAAGGGCTTTGTCGGTTTTGCCTTCTGCCATAAGTTGTTCGCCCAAGCGGCTGTAGAGCTTGCGAATCAAGGATACCAGACGCGTGTTGTCTTCGCTTTGGTATACGCGAGGATCGTTCAAACCACCCCATGCGTAAGGGTAGGATGAGGTGACCGCGTTCTTGTTGTTGACACGGTCGGCACGAGCATGGTTGTTGAAGACATTCATCAAGTTGTTGTACAAAATGTCGCTATTGACACGGCCGATTTCGTAGTTAGGATTGCCTTCTGCTTTGATAGGAACCAAACGATAAGCAAAACCTTCCAATTGGAAGTATTCTTCTAAGCCGAGATAAGCTTCAGAACCAGTTGTAGAAGCATAGTAGATAGGACGTTCCCAGTTGTTGTTTGCCAAGATGTCCATCATAACGATATATGCTTTTGCCAACGGATTGACGCTGTTGGTCTTCATATTCCATTCCAAACGATCTACAATCTTGTCGGCATCTTGCGGTGTTACTGTACCATTAGCCAAAACTTTTGCCTTGTCAACCTTCAAAGAGAAGCTTGCAGGAATAGCGCGGCCGTTGCCACGGTAGCCAGAACTTGGAGATACTAATAAAAGATGTCTTGTATGATCGAATTCAGGCGATTTCACATAGTCCATGATGGCTTTCAAATCGATGTACTGGCCGCCAGCAGGGTCGAGGTACATGACATCGCGCGTGCCATCTTTATATTGATCCCAAGTCATAGAGATTGGGAGCGGATCGGAGTTGTATGCCTTGCGTTTCATCTGATCCACATACCAGCTGGTGCTTAACAAACTGAGGTTACAAACGCGAACGTCGGTACGGTAACCTTCCACTTCTTGAGCGTACCACAATGGGAAGGTATCGTTATCGCCCAAAGTGAAGAGGATTGCGTTGGGTTCGCAGGAGTCGAGGTAGTTCTTAGCAATGGCTAATGCCGTATAACGATTGGATCTGTCGTGGTCGTTCCAGTTCTGATTGCCTAAAACACAAGGAACAGCCGCAAAGCAGATGATGGTGGTTAAAGCAGCGCCGGCGATTTGCACTTTGTTGTTTTTGAGTTTTTCAAACAAGTTGTAAATGCCGAGAACGCCAAAGCCAATCCATATTGCGAAAGCATAGAAGGAAGCGGCAAATGCGTAGTCACGTTCACGCGGTTGGAAAGCGTACATGTTGAGGTAGAAGGCGATGGCCAAACCGGTCATGATGAAGAGCAAGAATACGATGAAGGAGTTCTTGGTGTCTTTCTTGGTCTGGAATCCAATGCCGATGAGACCGAGCAAGAGCGGCAACAAATAGTATGTGTTGTGGCCGGGACGTTGCAATGCTCTTGGCAGATTGTCTTGTCTGCCTACCATTTTGTTATCAATAGATGGGATACCACAAATCCAGTTGCCGTTGATGTAATCTCCGCGACCTTGCAAGTCGTTTTGACGGCCGGCGAAGTTCCACATGAAATAACGCCAGTACATATAACCGAACTGGTAGGTCTGCATGAACTTAATGTTCTGCTGCCATGTCGGAATGTCGCCACGTGCCAAAGAGCGACGGTTTTCTTTATCAGCAGGTTTGTCGCTGTTATAGCGGTTGTTCAACCAATTGATATATTCACCGCTCTTGTCGCTGGACCACATTCTTGGGAAGAGCATACATTCAGATGGGTCATAAACTGGAAGTTCGCCCTTGCGGTCGTTAGAAACGACATATTGCTTGGTGTTTTTATCCTTTACATATACTTTATTGCCATCTTTAGAATCAATCACGCGGGTGTTGTAGCTTTGGCCGTAGAAGATAGGGTTGGAGCCATATTGTTCGCGGTTGAGGTAAGCTAACAAGGCGACAGCATCTTCAGGGTTGTTTTCGTCAATCGTCGGGTTGGCGTTGGAACGAATCACCAAGGTGAAGAAGGTGGAGTAGCCAATCAACAGGAAAGCGAAGCAGTAAGTGATGGTGAGCAAAACAGGTTTGTTCTTCTTGTATCCGGAGAAAAGTCCCCAAGCAATGAGGGCTGCTATGCAGAGGAAGAAGAAGATGGTACCTGTGTTGAATGGGAGATGGAATCCGTTGACGAAGGCAAGGTCGAATTTGCCGGCGAGGTTGACCACTTGAGGAATGATACCCCAAAGGATGAGGCCGAGCAAAATGACGGAAAGGCCGAGGGAGAGGAATACGCCCCATTCGGCTTTGGATTTCAAGGTGCCTTTCTTAACACATAATATAAATAAAGGTATAGTGATGAATACCCAAATTGCTAACATCCAACCAGGCGAGCAGAAGAAGGAGAAGAAGAAGGAGATGATGTCAAAAGCGAGCACGGCGCCCATGCCGGTGGCATTCTTGGAGAGCTTGTAGTAAACGATGAGCACGATGGCTGGCAAGGTCAGCAAGTTCAGCAAGTGAACACCGATGGAAAGACCTATCAAGTAAGCAATCAGGACAATCCAGCGGTTGGGGTTGGTGTTTTCTTTCGGATGGTCATATTCTTCGTCCCATTTCAAGATGCACCAGAATACGAGGGCGGTGAAGAAAGAGGACATAGCGTAAACTTCGCCTTCTACAGCGGAGAACCAGAATGTATCGGAGAATGCGTAAGCCATGGCGCCCACCAGCGCGGAACCCATAACGGCAATGGCGCGCGGAAGGTTCATTTCGCTGTCTTTGCCGAAAAGCTTGCGTGCCAAACGGACAATGGTGAAATATAGCAGCATGATGGTTAAACCACTGCAAACAGCGGACATGCAGTTTACGCAGAAGGCCATCTTAGTAACATCGCCACCTGCAAACAGGGTGCAGATACGTCCGATGATTTGGAAAGTTGGTGCTCCAGGGGGGTGACCCACTAACAATTTAGATGTTGTAGCGATGTACTCGCCACAGTCCCACCATGAAACGGTAGGCTCGGCGGTCATGATGTAGACAGCAGAAGCCACCACACCGATGATGATGCCGAGAATGGTGTTGACTAATTTGAATTTTTTACTCATATTGTTTTGTTATTAAAGATTTTCGTGCTATTTGGTAGCGGATTTGAATTGCTGCAAGAAACGAACGTCGTTTTCGAAATAGAGACGAATGTCGTTGGTCGTGTATTTGAGCATGGTCATACGTTCGATGCCGAGACCGAAGGCGAAGCCGGAATATTTCTTGCTGTCGATACCGCAATTCTCCAGCACGTTAGGGTCAACCATGCCGGAGCCGAGGATTTCCACCCAGCCGGTATGCTTGCACAAGTTGCAGCCCGCACCGCCGCAGATGTTGCATGAGATGTCCATCTCGGCAGAAGGCTCTGTGAATGGGAAATAGGATGGGCGGAGACGGATTTTGACTTCCGGACCGAACATTCTCTGTGCGAAATAAAGCAAGGTCTGTTTCATATCTGCGAAAGAAACATTCTCGGCCACATACAAACCTTCAACTTGGTGGAAGATGCAGTGGGCACGGGAGGTGATGGCTTCGTTGCGGAAGACACGGCCCGGGCAAATCACGCGGATAGGCGGCTGCTGTTTCTCCATCGTGCGCACCTGCAATGAGGAGGTGTGCGTGCGCAACAGAATGTCGGGATGCAACTCAATGAAGAAGGTGTCCTGCATGTCGCGTGCGGGATGTTCTTCAGCGAAGTTCAAAGCGGTGAAAACATGCCAGTCGTCTTCGATATCTGGACCTGTAACAGAGGTGAAACCAATATCTTCGAAGATGCGGCGCACCTGATTCATCATGATGGAGATGGGGTGCATAGAACCTACACTGACGGTGTTGGACGGACGGGTGACATCGGCAATCTGACTTTGGGCGCTTTGCGCATTTTCGAGTTTTTCTTTATTTTCGTCAAAACGCTGTTGTGCTCTGTCTTTCAGTTCGTTGATGACTTGCCCAAAAGCTTTGCGCTCTTCTGGAGCAATATTTTTAATTTCGCCAAAAAGTGCTTGAATATCACTCTTCTTGGTTAAAAAAGCAAGGCGGAATTGTTCGAGTGTTTCCGCATTTTCAATCTTGAAACTTTCAATTTCGTTTCGGATTTCTTCTATAGATTTCATATAGTCGTATTATTCAATAACTTTTGCACTCAAAATCTTGATGTCTTCCAATGGTCTGTCGTTGCCGTCTTTCTGTTGTGCGGCGATTTTGTCCACAACGTCCATGCCGGAAGTCACTTCACCGAAAACGGTATAGTCGCCATCCAAAAATGGAGCTCCACCAGTGGTCGTGTAGATTTGCTTTTGTTCGTCGCTGAAGGTCTTGCCCGTTCTTTGAGCAATCATGTTCAAATAGTTGTCGTCGTAAACGGTGCCGTCTACGATGTAGAATTGGGAACCGGAAGAGGCCTTGGCAGGGTTGTTGTCGCGGGCAGCAGCCACAGCGCCTCTTTTATGGAAGATGGTGGGAACAAATTCTGCAGGGATGCGGTAGCTCGGACCGCCCATGCCCAAGCGCTGGCCCGGTTTGGCCGTTTTGGAGTCAGGGTCGCCCGTTTGAATCATGAATCCTTTGATGATTCTATGGAAAAGAACACCGTCGTAGTAGTTCTCTTTAACCAGTTTGATGAAATTGTCGCGGTGTTGCGGCGTCTCGTTGTAGAGGGCTATCGTGATGTCGCCCATAGAAGTTTTAATCAATATTTGTGTCATAGATGTAGTTTTTGTTTCAACTTCAGCAGCATTCTTCTTGGAATCTTTTTCGATTTTCTTTTGAGAAGAACAAGATGTTGCGATAAGGGCAACAGCAAGTAACAGAATCGTCGTTGTTTTTTTCATAAAAGTTTTATAGACAATAAAATACCGAAATTTTACCTTTTAATTAAGAAACCGCAAAGATACACAAATCTCTTAAATAATAACTAACGTGATGAAATCTTTATATACGTTTCCTTGACTCGGATTTTATAAAGAAAAAAGGCCCTCGTTTTTGAGGCCCTTTTTCGCTATGTTGAATGTCAATAGCGCTCTTTTTTAATTTTCACGAATCCGTTTTTTCCGGTTCTTTGAATTTGTCTGCTTGCTTACTTGGGAGAATGAAACTGCTTTGTAATTAGCGCTTTGCTGTAGCGCCACTTCCATTTCTTCTATATATCCGTTCATCTCTTCAGAATAATCAATGACCTTAATCGACCATACGCCGTTCATAGGACATTCTATTAGGTTTGTAAAGTGCATGTCCGGGTGGTAAACGTTCACCATGTTGGCCACATCCGTGGAGTCAACGTATAGCGAGGTGGTGCTGGCGTATGGATTTGGAGCGGAAATGTGGTTGCAGTCCTCGTACACGTAGGCGTTTCCACAGGCGTATTGGTATCCATTTATGGTGCTTTCCGACCAGCAGTAGTTCCAACAAACTCCTATTGGATTGGCGGCTGTGTCGCAGGCATCAACGCCGTCGTTTCCATTGAATAATCCCAGGTGGGCGTCTATCGAAGCGTTCTCTGTCGCATGCCAACCCGTTCCTAATGTGAAGACTTGATTGGAGCAGGGTGACAACGTTGGCGTGTAGATGGGACTGGGGCTAAGTAGGTCAACATACTGTCCATTGGGACAAGTGAGACGGATATTCAAATCGCCTATTCGTTCGTGCTCCATCTTCAAACGGACATATTGGATGTCTTCGGCGCTTTGTATGGTTGCACCAGGATGGAACTGGTTGAAGAGAAAGAACTTACTAATAGAACAACCTTGCCCACAATCTTCTCCATCAGGAATGAAACTGGTGCCGGTGGAGGTCGCAGAAGCTGCGGTTTCATAAAGTTCGAAAATGAAAGATACGACATCTCCGATGTTTTGTGTTTGTTCAATGGTGCTACTGAACATCGTGTCATCGTACCTCAATGCATATCCGGTGCTGCGAATGAGGTCCCCATCTTCAAAAGAGGGAACCCCGTTTCTGGTCCCTTTCAAATGGGTGGACAATGGCGTACTACCCTGATGCTCAATGTGATTAGATTCGTATTGGCCCTGATTTAGCATTTTGATGCTGGCTTGGTCTTTGCTGGTTCTTACGGTGAGCAGATAGGTTTGAGGCGCGCTTAATGAAACTTGGAAATGGTGTATGCCTCGGTCAAGTTGCTGGCTTTTTTGAAGGACGCGGCGGCCGCTAATGTCGAAAACCATCAAGTCAACTTTGTCTTGATAGGGAAGGGTGACGGAGAATGAAGTGCTTCCTTCAAATGGATTGGGTATATTTGGGGTTATGGAAAATGGAATGTCCGTCAGGTAATCTTCTATGCCTACCCCAGACATATACAGGATGGTGTCGGGAAAGTACAAGGTGTCTGTCCAATTTTGAGTGAGGTTTTCAACGACCACATGATCCAATTGAACATAGTCTCCAAGATTGTCTTCGGCTGTATAAGTCAAAATATCTTGGGCTGATAATGATAATCCCAAAAACATTAATGTGTTGATGCAAAATAATTTAATGCGTGCTTCCAAAGGGAATGTGATAATCTTTCTCATAGCATTGTGTATTAAATTGGTGCAAAAATTAAATTTGTTCTAATAGGTATGACGAGAAGAGAGAGGATTTTGTTACAAACATTACAACTTTTTATGTACTTTTGCACCCTCATAGAAAATTATAAACTTTAATATATTATGCGTCCTGATTTTAGCAACGTAGATTTTAAGAAAGTCCCTGAAAATCAAGAAGATTTTCGTGAATGGGAAAAGAAAAACAAGATCAGTGCCGATTGGATGACCGCTGAGCAGATTCCTGTAAAGCAAGTCTATGGCGCTGAGGATTTGGCTGGTATGGAACATCTGAACTATACCGCTGGTATTCCGCCGTATTTGCGCGGACCGTATTCCATGATGTATGCTTTCCGTCCTTGGACAATCCGTCAGTATGCCGGATTCTCCACCGCTGAAGAGTCTAACGCGTTCTATCGCCGCAACCTTGCAGCTGGTCAAAAGGGCCTTTCCATCGCATTCGACTTGGCAACGCACCGTGGCTATGACTCTGACCATCCACGCGTGGTTGGCGATGTTGGCAAGGCAGGTGTCGCTGTGGACTCTATCCTCGATATGAAGATCCTCTTCGACCAGATTCCTTTGGACAAGATGTCTGTTTCCATGACCATGAACGGCGCCGTTCTTCCTATCCTGGCATTCTATATCGTAGCAGCTGAAGAACAAGGCGTCAGCATGGACCAACTTTCCGGTACTATCCAAAACGATATTCTCAAGGAATTCATGGTGCGTAACACCTACATCTACCCGCCATTGCATTCTATGAAGATTATCGCTGACATCTTCGAATTCACATCCAAGAATATGCCGAAGTTCAACTCCATCTCTATCTCCGGTTATCACATGCAAGAAGCAGGTGCTACTGACGATATTGAGTTGGCTTACACATTGGCTGATGGTCTTGAGTACCTCCGTGCAGGTGTGAATGCGGGCATGAGCGTGGACGATTTTGCTCCGCGTTTGTCCTTCTTCTGGGGCATTGGCATGAACCACTTCATGGAAATTGCGAAGATGCGTGCCGCACGTATGCTTTGGGCTAAGATTGTGAAACAATTCAATCCGAAGAATCCGAAATCTATGGCGTTGCGTACGCACTGCCAGACTTCCGGTTGGTCACTGACCGAACAAGACCCGTTCAACAATGTGGCTCGTACCTGTGTTGAAGCTATGGGCGCTGCCCTCGGCCATACGCAATCTTTGCATACCAATGCGTTGGATGAAGCTATTGCACTTCCGACAGACTTCTCCGCTCGTATCGCTCGTAATACGCAGATTTACATCCAAGAGGAAACGAAGGTTTGCAAGTCCATCGATCCATGGGCTGGCTCATACTATATTGAAAGCCTTACACACCAAATCGCTCACCGTGCTTGGAAGCACATTCAAGAAATCGAATCTCTCGGCGGCATGGCAAAAGCTATCGAAACCGGTATTCCAAAGATGCGTATCGAAGAGGCTTCCGCACGCAAGCAGGCTCGTATCGACTCTGGTCGCGAAGCTATCATTGGGGTCAGCAAGTACAAACTCGACAAAGAAGCTCCTATTGAGACTTTGGAAGTTGATAACACCACCGTCCGCGAAGCCCAACTTAAACGCTTGGCAGAACTTCGCGCCAACCGTAATGAAGCTGACGTGAAAGCTGCTTTGGCTGCTTTGACAGAATGCGCTAAGACGGGCAACGGCAATTTGTTGGATCTGTCCATCAAGGCCGCTCGCGTTCGCGCTTCCTTAGGTGAAATTTCCGACGCACTCGAAGAAGTGTACGGTCGTTATAAAGCAAAAATTAATTTGATTTCAGGCGTGTATAGTGCAGAACAAGAAAACAATGCAAGCTTCAAGAAAGCTTGCGAAATGTGCGACGAATTCGCTAAGAAAGAAGGTCGCCGTCCTCGTATCATGATTGCCAAGATGGGCCAAGATGGTCACGACCGTGGCGCTAAAGTTGTGGCTACTGGTTACGCTGACATCGGCTTCGATGTGGATATGGGTCCGTTGTTCCAAACTCCCGCCGAGGCTGCAAAACAAGCCGTTGAAAACGATGTCCACATTATGGGCGTCTCCTCTTTGGCTGCTGGTCACAAGACTTTGGTGCCTCAAGTTATTGAAGAACTCAAGAAACTCGGCCGCGAGGATATCATGGTCATCGTAGGTGGCGTTATCCCTCCGCAAGATTATGAATTCCTCTATAACGCAGGTGCTTCTTGTATCTTCGGACCAGGTTCCGTCATCAGCGAATGCGCTATCAAGATGCTTGAAATCTTAATGCAAGACTAATGTTCGAATTTCCGAATTTTCCATAACAAAAAATCCCGTCTGCTTCCAGACGGGATTTTTTTATTCGTTGAGTATGTCCTATCGAATTTTGGTGGCTTTGTTGAAAAGCTCGTAGCGAACGTCGTATCCGCTGATTTCGCATGCCATAGTGGAATACCAAGTCAACGGCTGGTTCTGCGAGATGGTCTCATACGAAATTGTGATGGGAACAGCTGCCATAAAAGTGCTGCTTTCTAATACCAAATTCCCATTGGCATCTAAGGACCCCGTCGTATTGTAAACTTCGCGCTGCTCGCCATTGCCGAAATTGAATACGCCTAGTACATTTACAAATTCAGGGTTGTCAATGCCTTCTGGCAGCGTGATGGAAAGGGTGCCGTTAAATTCTTCGGATTGACTGTCGGCAGGATCGTCATTTACATAATATCCTTCCACGTCAATGTGCAAGTTGTACTCTCCGATGAAATTCTCAAAAGGATTTTGTACGACGGGAACATCAGTAGAATCAGTGGGGATTACAGGTTCGTCAGGACCCGGACCCGGCTCTGGAGTGGGATCGCAAGCGGCGAAGCCGAGCAGCAAGCCGCAAACAGTCAGAATGGAGAATAATTTTTTCATTGTGATAAGAATTAGGTTAATGATTAAGTTTTTCTTTAGCAGCTTCGTGAACAAATGCTTGGGTCTTCTTTGGCATTTTCTTCACTACTTCTTCATACGAATGGTCGATGAGAGAACATAATAGTTCGTCATCTACATCGCCATGGAAGAAAATCTGATTCCAGTATTTCTTGTTCCAGTGCCAAGCCCCTTCAATGGCGCTGTAGCGGTCGCGTAACTCGATGGCATAGGCGGGGTCGCACTTCAGCACTACGAGGTCGGGACGCTCCATATCTAAACAGGCGAAAATCTTGTTCATCACGCGGATGACCAAGGTGGTCTCGTCAAACGGCGTGTCTTCCGTGGCGAGCGGTTTGCCCAAACAATATTCACGACAGGATTCGATGTTCATAACAGATCAATTAAGCTAAAAAAGTACCAACTAGCACCACGCCGATGATCAGCAGGGTAATGATGACCATCATGGCCAATATTGTGCCCACACAGCCCCATTTTTTCTCCTGCCCCGGCAGTGGGTCTGACAGTAGGACCCCGATGAGTCCGGCAATGGGCGTGAGCAGTACTGACAAAAGAAACGTCCAGCCGAAGCCGATGCGCCGCCGTGCCCCGAACAGTCCGATGATGACGGAAAGCAAGGTGTGACTGGCAAGCCCGAAAATCAATAGAGCGAATGTCATAGTCTTGTCTTTTTTGAGAGCGCAAAATTACAAGTTTTTTATGTACTTTTGCGCTGTTTTTTTGAAAAATCTATGGATTATTTACGACATTTTCTCTTCCTAATAGTGCTTGGCATTGCCTTTCAAATCTCTGCTCAGACTTTTAACGAATGGCAAGACCCTGCCGTGTTTGAAATCAATAAGCTTTACCCACGGGCCAATATCCTCCAGAATAACGAAAGCGCCATGATTCCGCAGATAAGTCTCAACGGATCCTGGCGGTTCCACTATGTGGAAAACGCGGACGAGCGCCCGACGGATTTTTATAAAACAGAGTATGATGATGCCCAATGGAAAGAACTGCAAGTGCCTTCCAATTGGGAACTCAACGGCTACGGCATCCCTATCTATGTCAATACAACAAACGATTTTGACAACTCCGACCTGCCGCGCGTGCCCGTCAAAGGCAATGCCGTGGGCAGCTATCGCAAGTGGGTGACTATCGACAAAAGTTGGCAGGACAAGTCCGTCATCATCAACATCGGAGGCGCGAAGTCCTGTTTCTATCTCTGGGTGAACGGACAATTTGTCGGCTACAGCGAGGATGCCAAGACCAATTCCGAATTCGATATCACCCGTTACGTGAAGTTCGGAGAACCCAACCTCTTTGCTATCCAAGTTTTCAAGTGGAGCGACGGCTCCTATTTCGAGTGCCAGGACTTTTGGCGCTTCAGCGGCCTGGACCACGATGTAGTGCTGTACGCGCAACCCAAAGTCCACATTGTGGATTATAAAGTTGTGGCCGATTTGGACGAATCTTATACCAACGGCAAATTAGACGTAGAGGTTACGATAGAAGTCCCGCGCAGCAAAAAGGCGCAACTTTACGAGCTCAAGCTTATCGTGGATGGCGTGCTTGAACGAGTACGGAAAGAGGTGCGATTTGAACCAAGTGCGTCGGACAATGAATTGCTATACCGCAAAACCGTTAATCTGCATTTGGATGTCCCCAATGTGGAAACATGGACGGCCGAGCATCCCAATTTATATGGTATAGATCTTGAGATAGATGATAAAAAAGGACGCTGGATAGATTATGCTTCTATGTACATCGGTTTCCGCAATGTCAAAATTGAAAATGGTCTGCTGAAGGTCAACGGGCAACCTGTGACTATCCGTGGGGTGAACCGTCATGAGCATGACCCGCTGACGGGCCACGTGGCCGACCATCGCATTTTGGAAGACCTCAAGCTGATGAAGGCCAACAACATCAACACCGTGCGCACCTGCCACTATCCGAACACACCGGAATTTTACGGTCTTTGCGACTATTTGGGACTGTACGTGATTGACGAGGCCAACGCCGAGTCGCATGCGCAGGGTTACGGCGAGCAGTCGCTGGCCAAGCGCGCCGACTTCTTGAATGCCACGGTGGCGCGCACCCGCAATATGTACGAGCGCGACAAGAACCACCCATGTGTCATCACCCGGTCGTTGGGCAACGAGTCGGGCAACGGCATCTGCTATGAGGCCGCTTACGACTGGCTGAAAGCCAAAGACAGCACGCGCCCGGTGCAGTACGAGCGTGCCCTCTACGACCGCAACACTGACATTGTGGCCATTATGTATCCCTCTGTGGAGTACCTTGCCGAGTACGCCCGTACGCCGCACGACCGCCCCTTCATCATGTGCGAGTATGCGCACGCGATGGGCAACAGTTGCGGCGGCTTGCAGGATTATTGGGATACTATCTACAAATATCCTTTGCTCCAGGGTGGCTGCATCTGGGACTGGGTCGATCAGGGCGTTCTGACGCACGATGAAAACGGTCAGGAATATTACGCGTACGGCGGCGACTTCACCCGCCCCATCAATATAGCCGCGCAAGCCAATGTCGTTGACTCGGCGGTGAGCGTTCCTTCCGACGGCAACTTCTGCGTCAACGGGTTGGTTGACCCCGACCGCAAACCGCATCCGCAGTTGGCAGAGGTTAAAAAAGTCTATCAGCCGATGAAAATCGAGGCGGTGGATTTGTCAGAAATGCAGTTTCGCATCATCAATCGCTTCGATTTCAGTGACCTGAGCGAATATGAGTTGCGCTATCGCCTGCGCCCCGACGTGGCGCACGAGAAGCCCGTACATCCTGATGATTTCTTGAAATACGACCCCGACGCTCCTATCCTGAGGCTTGATGACGGCAATACCATAAACGTCTCTATGGATGAGCCCGATACGCTTTGTGGTGCGATGCTGGTGCGACTTGCCCCGCACGATACTGCGGCGTTGGTGCTGCCGCAGCGCTTGCTTGACCAGGTAAAATCATTAGGTCCTGTGCCTGCTGGCCGCGACGTGCTATTGGATTTCCTGTTGGTTTCTAAAGAAAACTATAATAATAATGTTCTCGCGTACGAGCAGTTCAAGCTGCCGGTGCCGCAGAGAAGTCCCCAGATGCAAAAGCTGAAAGATGTCCCGATGACATTCTCGAATGAGGGCTCGACGATGGAAATCACCATTCAACAGATGAAAATCGTCTTCGACGGTACTGGGCTGGTATCCATTACAGAGTCTGGTAAGGAATTGGTAAAGCAAGGTCCAAAACTCTGCTTTTGGCGGCCGCCTACCGACAATGACGAGCGTGATCTGCATGGCGAGGACTTGTGGGAACGCGTTGGATTGGATAATCTGCATTATGAACCCAGCATTTGGGATGTGGATATTACTGCATATGGAGAAGTCACTCGAAAGCAAAAAGATTCGTTGGAACGAAAAGGCATTTATAACGAAGCACAAAAAATTGTCATTGAATACCAGGGCGTTTGCAAAAATGACAATGGGGAAGAGGTCCTTCGCTCTAAACAGACCTACACGATTGTGGGCAGTGGCGATATCTTTTTGAAGAATGAAATCACACCGCTGCTGGTGTCGTCCGGATACCCGAAAGTGGGCCTGCAAATGCAGATTGCCAAAGAGTTGGGCAATGTGGAGTGGGTGGGTTATGGTCAGGAGACCTACTCCGACCGACAATCGTGTGGTGTGGTCAGTCATTATTGCGCACCCACCGCTGATTTGTTCCATCCATACTTACAACCGCAAGCAGCGGGCAATCGTATGGGCGCCCGTTATATGTCGTTGTTGGATGCCCAACAGCAACGGGCATTGTCGGTACAAATGCAAAAGTGCTATTCTGCTGAGTGGAAACCAAATGAGATCATGAACGAGCCATTCCAATTCAGCATCTATCCTTATACGGATGATGAATTGGAGCAGGCCAAACATCTCAACGAATTGCACCCGCGAGATTTCTACACATTGAATATCGATTACCAACAGGCCGGGTTGGGCACCGCCACTTGTGGTCCGAGCACCCGATCACCTTATCTTGTTGACGGCAATTGTGTTTTTGGTGTACATTTTCAAGTGGGTGACTCTAATCATTTTGAGGAGCTTTTTGTGGACAAATCAGCGTATACGCCCTATCTGTTTTTCGAGAATGCAGCGATGACAAGTGTTAGAGGGTCCCGCCCTGCTATTGAGATTGTTTCACATTCACAGCCGACCAAACCCTACGATGCACCCGCTGAGATATTGACGGATAAGGAGATTGGCAATCCCGCAGACTATTACGATGGTTGGGTGGGTTATTTCGGGGAGCCGATGGAGTTAGTGATCAAAATGCTGTCCGTGAAACCATATTCTCAGACCTTGTCTTTGAGTTTCTCGCACAATCCCTCCCAGTGGGTGTTCCTGCCCGAAAAGGTGTTGGTATCCTATTCCAAAGACGGCATCAAATACAGTGAACCCGAGGAAGTGGCATTGCCTATTGACCCGGCATTGGAGGAAAACAGCAAGGCAAAAGTCTATATTTTACGTCACAAGGTTGCGAACAAAAATGTGAAGTACATCAAGATTGAGGCGCAGCCTGTCTCCAAGTTACCCGAATGGCATAGCAACCCCGGCGAGAAGACCTGGATAATGATGGATGAGGTGAGCGTGGAATAACAGTCTTAATGCTATACAAATAGTTTGATTTCGGAGAAGTCTTTGCCAATGTCGTGTAACGCATCTTCAATCTTTTGAAGTTGTGATTGTGAAATATATTCTCCGATTTTATAATGTCGCATGAGGGAGTCGCTAATACCTATTCGCTTTGCCAACTTGCTCATATTGATAAAATCGTAATAATTGAAAAGTGCGCCGATGTCATAATGATATTCAAATGTCAGATTCTGCAATTCCTTTGGCAAATTCCCTGTATCATAGGTGCTGATAATTTCTTGAGCTGTGTTTTCAAAGTCAGCTTTTGCTTCTGAAACGCTGTCTCCATCTCCAATAATGAGTGTCTTCATATTTTTTGAGTAGATGTGAAATCTACCTTCTTTCCCTTTTTCTATTAGTGCAATTGCTTTCATTTTGTGTCAATTAGAATCCAATAATTTTTTTTATCTGTCTAAATGTTCCAGTCGGTATTTCTTCGTTGTTGTGACGCCCAATAGCAATTCTATGTTCGGAGTCTTTATGTGCATAAATGTCATGCTTTGCTCCGTGTCGGAATAGGTACCAACCTTTGTAAGTTATGATTTTTTTCAACTCTGCCCATTTCATAATGTGAGTGTCCAAAATCGTGCTGCAAATATAGCACGAATATGTGATATAAAAGTTTTTTATACTATTTTTTATTATATTGATAATCAAATATGTAATATGATTTTTTTGTTTTATTCCATCCCCAGCACTATATATACTGGAAGATGGTCGGCGTAACCGCCGATGTAACGCGGTCCTAAAAAGGTGCGGAAAGTCTTCACGCCGCCATATTTTTCATCAGGCACAAGGAGGAAGTCCGCATGGAAGATAAGCGGAATGTGATTGATAATGCGCAATTGATTTTCATCAAATATCAGTGCTCGCGAAACGATGATTTGGTCCAGACATCGCCAGAAATCCTCGTGTTTGTGTGAACCCACATTGTTCATGCCTTCAAAATAATACATAAGATTGAAAAGGCTGTCCCTCGTGTTTTCGGGTTGGTAGGGTTTGGCGCGCAGGTGCTGCGACAGGCTCTCGTCGGTGCAATAATCGTTGAAATCGCCCATATACAGGATGTTGGCCTTTGGGTTTTCGCCTAAGAGCGAGTCGGCAATCTGCCGTGCCACATCGGCATAATAGTTTCGTTTGGGGATGGTGGCCGCATATCCGCCGTAGCGCGAGGTCCAGTGGTTGATGATGAGGTGCAGCGAGTCGCCATTCGGAAATTGCGCGCACACGTACAGCAGGTCGCGGTTGCGAGTGTTCGGCTCAAAAGGGAATATGATAGGCACTTTATGCTCGCGCAGGATGTGTACTATGGTGTCGCGGTAGAGTAGGGCGACATCCACGCCGCGGCGGTCGGGCGAGTCGTGATGCACGTATTTGTACCCGTATTTCTGGAGGGGAGAATGATAGCAGATGTCCTTCAACACCTGCTCGTTCTCTATTTCCGCCAAACCGATGAGGGCCGGAGGACTGCCTTTTCCCATCGCGATGAACACCTTGGCGATGTTGCTGATTTTCTTATAGTACTTCTTATAGCTCCAGTGGTAGAGCCCCGTGGGCGTAAAGTCGTCGTCATTAGTAAGAGAATCGTTGGAAGGATGGAAGGTGTTTTCCACGTTGTAGAAGGCGATAATGCATTTGGTGCCGTCGTTCTGCCCTACTATACGGATGGAAAAACATAATAAACTGATAATAAGAAAAATAATTCGTTTCATTGTCGCATGGTTTAATACGGCAAAGATATATTATTTTTCTAAAATATTGATAGGAATAAAATTATTTTTAACTCTTTATCAATTGGATTTTTAATTGTTGGTGTTATTTCCAACCGAAAGGATGCGGTTCTACGGGCAACTTTGCCAGGGGATGGTAGTCGCCGACCAATCCAATGGGTTTTGCATTGCGGATATCATATACGATTTGGATGCAGTTGCGCACATCGTCCAATCCAAAGCCATTGCCGTTGAGAATCTGCTTGTAGCTTTCTGTGTGCAGTTCGGTGAATCCCCCGCTGAATTCAAATTCTTCTTCACCAATATGGATGGAACGATAGGTGCGAAGCCCTTGTTCTAAGACGGTTTGCGGCAAGGTGTTCGCATTGATGCTGAGAAAATAGCGCACGCGTGCCTTTTGAAAACGGAGGTATCCAGCGACTCTGTCGTGGGTGGCGACATGGACGATGTTTTCTTGGATATCGCCGAAAATGTAGGCCAGCATATCGTAAAAATGAACGCCGATGTTGGTGGCAATGCCGCCGCTTTTGTTGGTGTCGCCTTTCCAAGAGGCGTAATACCAATTCCCGCGTGAGGTAATATAGGTCAAATCCACATCATATACTTTGTCTTGTGGTCCTTCGTCGATTTTCTTTTTCAAGGCAACTACAGACGGGTGCAATCGCAATTGTAAGATGTTGTTGACTTTGTGAGCGGTTTCTTGTTCTATTTTCTGAAGACTATCAATATTCCACGGATTCAGCACCAGCGGCTTTTCGCAGATGACATCACAACCCAAGCGCAAAGCATAGCGTGTGTGCGAGTCGTGGAGATAGTTGGGCGTGCATACGGAAACGATGTCCAAATGCTCGTCACTGTTTTTGATTTTAGAGCAATGACGGTCAAAGAGTTCAAACTCGGTGAAAAAAGAGGCATCTGGAAAGTAACTGTCGATAATGCCGACGCTGTCGGACTTGTCGTAAGCCGCAACGAGTCTGTTATGGGTTTCTTTAATGGCTTTCAGGTGTCGCGGGGCAACATATCCGCCCACGCCAATGACGGCAAAATTTTTCATGAGTGTTTGTTTTGTTGGTCGATAGCTTCAAATTCGGAATTCTGACTGATATACTCAGGCACAATTTGCTTCATTTGTGCCACAATGTCGTATTGAGATTCATGCTGCATGCCGATGAGTTTCTCAATTTCAGGAACGAGGGTTTCGTATTCATAGGTGCGCACCTTGGCGACCATAATTTTCTTGTGGGTGGTTTTCGTTGTGTTCTCTTCGGTGGCCAACAACTCCTCATAGAGTTTCTCTCCAGGGCGCAAACCGGTATATTTGATGGTGATATCTTTATCGAGCGTCAAGCCGGAAAGCTGGATCATCTTTTTGGCCAGGTCGCTGATGCGCACCGATTTGCCCATATCGAAGATGTAGATTTCTCCGCCTTTGCCCATGGCGCCCGCTGTGATAACCAATTGGCAAGCTTCCGGTATCGTCATAAAATAGCGGGTAATGTCCGGATGCGTGATGGTGATAGGCCCTCCGTTTTCGATTTGATTCCTGAAAATAGGAATTACGGAACCATTGGAGCCCAACACATTGCCAAATCGGGTGGTGACAAATTTGGTGGTGTCTTGATGGAAGTTCAAGGATTGCACATACATTTCGGCAATACGCTTGGATGCGCCCATCACATTGGTGGGATTGACGGCCTTGTCGGTGGAGACCATGACGAATTTCTTGACGCCATATTTCACCGCCATGTCGGCAAGTCCTTTGGTGCCGCCCACGTTGACTTTGATGGCGGAACTGACATTGCACTCCATCATAGGCACGTGCTTGTACGCGGCGGCATGGTAGATGACACTCGGATGGTACTTCTGCATGATCAGCTCCATGGACTCCCTATCGCAGATGTCTAAAATGTGCAAGTGGACATCCTTCATTTGATTGGCAGCCCTGATTTCGTTTTGCAAAAAGAAGCAAGGCGTCTCCGCTTCGTCAATAAGCACCAATTGTTTGTAGTCGAAATTGAGCAGCTGGCGCACAATTTCGCTGCCGATAGAGCCGGCCGCGCCCGTAATCATGATGGTCTGCCCCACAATTTCCGGGTTGAGCAGCGACAAATCCAGTTGGATGGGGTCGCGCTCGAGCAAGTCTTCAATTTTAACTTTCTTTATCTGCTTGAAACTCAAATTGCCGTTCAGCCATTTGTTGACGGGCGGCACTTTCAAAACCTTCACGTTGAATGGCAATGCGGTATCCGTTATCGCCTTCACTTGCGCGTTGGATATTTTTTGCACCGCAATAATCAAAAAGGAGATGTTGTTTTCGCTGAGGTAGCTCTTGAGCTCAGAAGAATCGATGATGGGCAGACTTTCCACCTGCATGCCTATTTTTTGCGGGTCGTTGTCAAAAAATGCCAGCACATTGTATTTGGATGCGTTATCCCGTTCAATCGTTCTTTTGGTGATCAAACCCGATTCGCCCGCTCCTAAGATGACGATGTTTTTGCGTCCCTTGGATGGGTTTTTGCTCTCTTGATAATAAATTTTGATGATGAAACGATAGACGATAATCAGCACCAATGTGATGAAAAACTCCATGAACATGACGGAGTTTGGAACAATATAGAAACCTTTGATTCGAGTGATGACAAAGTTCAGCATCACGATGAATAAGGAACCCGACAGGCAGGAGAAGAAGATTTTAATGACATCGGTCGTGTTGGTGTATCGCACGACTTGTCGATGTACTTTGAAAATCAGGAAGAAGAAAAAACGCACTACCACAATGACAATGGGCGCCATAATCCAGTCGGAGGAGTGCAGCTCTGATGGGAATTTGGAAGACTCCAAACGCTCTAAAGGGCTCAGTTGATGCTGTTACAATGGCAACACCTCTTGCAGATCTGTATGGCGGAGATTCACTTCCTGCATACTATAATTTTAAAACAATGTTCTTG
>JAKSMD010000037.1 GCA_024400815.1 Bacteroidales bacterium
TTATTTCGATAACCAGCTGGTTCTCTTTTAGTTGCTTATATCGAACTCACGTTAACATAATGTGTGAAAAACAAATTTTAACATTTCAAAAACAGAATGCAAAAATACAAATATTTTAGTACCTTGCAATACAAAGTACTATTTTTTAAACAACCTTATTTTTATATTCGACAATCATATAACATATAAGTATGAAAAGTACGGTTTTCGACATCATAAAGTATCCAAAACCGACTTACATCCGTTGGAAACGCATCTATGTTGTCGATGAGTAAGAATCTCGAATAGGTCAGCTCAAAAATTTTGAAATCGTTCTTTCTATCCCTTTTACGTTTAAAGGGTTCCTTTTGCTCAAATCCGATTAGCATATAATTTTTTTCTTGTGATTTGAAGCCGACATACTGCCTGTAATACGAGTTTTTACTGATATCTTTATAAAAATGATTTGATGATAAGGAAACGGAATCAATTAACATTTCTTCAAACTTGTTAACTATAGTATCGTTAACAATATAGTTGTAAGACAGGACATCATTGCTATCTGCTGCAGTAAGTTTTCTAATAAACGCGTCCAGTTGTTTATCCGCTTTAGACAAACAGGAAGCGTCAACAACAAGTCCTTGGCAATTAGATTCGTCGATTACCTTCAAGCAACAATTGGAGCGGGATTCTAAAAACCGCATATACCTTTTGTCTTTCAGGAGTCTTTGCTCTGATGTAGAACAGGAACATGCCAAAAATCCAAGTGCAACTAACAAAAACAATAATCTTTTCATTATTCAGTCCTATTTCCTTTCGAGTGCTATACTATAAACCTCCTGCAGACGCACGCATTAAGTTTAACAAAAAGAACCGACGCGCCCGTCGGTTAATGGCTATGAAAAACGAGCGCGCCGGAAAATGAATAAGTTACGGTAACATTTTCTCCACCATCCGTTTCATCAACTCCATAAACCCCACATTGTCGGTGTGTTGAACAGATACGGAGGAGGGAACAAAAATGGTAGTGACCACCTCACATCGACGCTTGAGGTAAAGTCCACTCTCGACATTAACCGTAATGTCAGCAGGTCCAGAACTTTTTGAGGCGTCCTTTCTTTCTGAAATTATGATGATGTTGTCGGCATTGGCTTTGGCCTCTTCTTCGGTCTTGCCATAGCCGGTGATTTTGATTTCACATTTTATGGAGTTGCTTTTGCTCTCTTTCAGAACGACTTTGCCGACAACGTTGGCCGCAAATTCATTGTTCGTATTCTTAAAAGTGAGTGTTTCGGTACGCACGTATTTGTGGGGAGCGTTGCTTTGCGCCTGCACCACGCCGAAGCCTAACAACGAGCAGATCAGCAATACGATAGTTATTATTCTTTTCATAACTCTGTCTTTATCAAATTAGAAAATCTGAATACCTACTTCCCATTTCGGAAGATCGTTGCCTTCTTTCAAAATATCAGTAATACGATATTGACCGTAGATGGCAAACCAATTGGTGAAGCCAAGGCGCAAACGCACACCGCAGTTCAGTTTGTACATACCATCTCTATAATATTTATTATCCACCATAGTTTGTCTATGATTTTCATCGTAGATGATTTTCGTTTTCAAACGACTGTCGGTAATCCAATCGCCATACACACCTGTTTCCAAATACAATTTGCTGTTGGAAAGATTGGCCAAAATGAAACGTTGATAGAGTTCCAAATCAAACTGCGAGGTCTTGAGGTTGTGTTTTCTGATGTCGTAATCAACCACATCCTTATTATCCATATTTCCAATGTTAGGATAGTCATATAAACAGGTCGGATTTTGAAAATCCTGCAAAGCATACCAGGAAGAGCCGAAACCTAAACGGAAACCGAGTCCATATACTCTGGCCACCTGCCAGTTGTTGACCCAACTGAATGAGAAGGAGCGTGAAATTCTGTCTGTCTGATGGATGTTTCCTGTCGGTGTCCACATAGAGGGAACCATAAAGGAAGCATTGAGGACCAAGTGACCTGAGTAAATGTCGCGTCTGCTTTTTTTGTAGAAATCCATGTCCGGTTTGCTTCTATGACCATAACAGCCGCTGAAATCGCCACCCTTCCGCAAATTGAGCGCATAATTATAAGAGGAATTGTCTATTTGACGAACTTTATCTTTGCCCACCACATATTTGGCATATTGTCCGTTGTACCATATATTTACAATTTGTCCCTCTTTTAAAGAGGATTTTCTAATGTAGTTCGTCGCGTCGCGCTCGATAGTCTGAGTGCTATCGTCTTTGTCAATGAAAACCTCTTTGACATCATAATCTTCAATAGTGCCGTCGCCATTGGTGATGTTGAAAAAGATATTGTGGCATTCGTAAGGGTTGAGGGGAATTACGTATAGATTGCTGGCATCTTCGGCCAAATCGAAAGTATGGGCATTCGTTTTCGTGGCTGATTCGGTGAAATAGCCGGCTTGCGGCACGCCGTAACCGAAGGCGTAATCATAGTAGGGATAATGGTTGCCAGACTTTTCAATTTCCTCAATCAGCTGTGCCACGCTCCAGTCGGGGTGCATTTGCTTTACGCAGGCGGCAAATCCAGAGACGAGCGGAGTGGCGAAAGAGGTTCCCTGATAGTATTTGTAGTTACCTTTGACGTCTGCCACCATATCGTGGCCACAGGCCACCACGTTGGGTTTGCGGCGACCATCGGCGGTAGGGCCGAAGGAACTGTAGGATTCCAATTTTTCCAACGAGCTGACCGCGCCCACGGAGAGCACGTTTTCAGCATCAGCGGGAGTGACAAGCACTTTCCAATCATTGTCGCTGCCTTCGTTGCCCATAGCGGTACAAACCAAGATGCCCTTGCTGGCGGCAGTGCTGGCGCCTTTGGCCACGATGGAGGTTTTGCCGTCCATATCTTTCAGATTGTGCAAATCTATGCCATAACCGAGTGAGCTGCTCACGATGTGCGCGCCGTTCTGGTCAGCCCATTCCAGAGCTTCCACCCACCAGACTTCCTCTTTCTTCTTTTCAGCTTCCACTTCTGTGCGAGCCAGAAGGAATTCCGCAGCAGGCGCCAAACCCAACATCGTGGTGTCGTTCATAATGCCGGCGATGCAGCTGAGCACCATACGGCCGTGCTGGTTGTAGTCATAGACATTCTCTTTATTATTGGCGAAGTTCCAGGTTTTGATAATCTGATGGTTGTCACGCAGATGCTTAAACGCAGGATGCGTATCTACGCCGGGAAAACCACCGTCAAATACAGCGATACGCACGCCTTTGCCGTTGATGTTCTTTTGTTGGAACTTCTCACCTTGCATAAGGGCGATTTGGTTCATTCTGGCATCGTACGTGGTGAGGGCAGTTTCCGTGCTTTGTTCAGGTGCCTGCGCCAAGACGGCTTCTGTGCAGATGAGCTGTGTGCCTGCCACAAAAGGCAGTGTTTTCACAATTTCTATTTCATTTTCGGTGGCCATCACGGCAAGCGCGTTGAACCAACGGGACTCGCCCACATAGCCTTCCGTAATGGTGTTTACCTGGTCTTTATAGTCCTGGTTAACAGGATAGTTGCTGATGTCGTAAAGATTGAGGTTGTTCAGCTGATAACGCTCAATAGCTTTGGCATCAAAATACTGATAGGGATCAAATGTGGTGTTGTTCTTGTCGGTGAAGAACACCCAATAGCAGTTTTGTGCGAACATCGGCACTGCCACTGCGAGGCAGAATATAAGGATAAAAAACTTTTTCATAATACTTTTATTTGTGGTTAAAATGTGATTGTTGCGTCTTGTAGAGATCCCTTCACCTCCTCCTATCGTCAGAGGTTCGGGATGACGTGCATTCCGACAGGGGCAGCCTTGCGGCGGCACCACATCCGTTCAATTGGTCCGTCACTTTCTGCCGCCGCCACTTCCTGATTGATGGCAGCAGCGTCATCCCGTAACGAAGCGTAGCGGAGTGTAGGGATCTCTTTGAAACCTTGAACTTATTGTATCGTTATTTCCATCGGCATACGTGCCTGTACGCCTTCGCGACTAAGCACCTGGTTAAGTCCTTGATACATAAAGTAGAGGTCGCCCAACTTGGACTTCATAGCCATTTCGACTTCGTCGTCTTTGGCTGTGAACAGTTTTTCGAAGAAGGATTTCTGCTGCGGGTAATAGACCAGCTTGTAGTTGGACACTTTGGCCAGTTGTGCGGCTTTGGCGATGGCGTCATCCAAGGAACCAAGCTTGTCAACCAAGCCAATAGCGATGGCGTCTTTGCCAGCCCACACACGGCCTTGACCGATGCTATCTACTTCAGCCACCTTCATCTTACGGCCGTCAGCCACACGCTTGGTGAAGAGGCCGTAGGTTTGTTCAACCATATTCTGCATCACAGCCAGTTCGCTTTCGTCCATAGCTCTGAATCCCGTCATAAAGTCAGAATGCTGGTTGGATTTCACACCGTCGATGGTAACGCCCAATTTATTCTGGAGGGCTTTTTGCAAAGAGGGAATCATACCGAACACGCCAATCGAACCAGTCAAAGTGTTGGGTTGTGCGAAGATGTAGTCGGAGTTGCAGGAGATGTAGTAGCCACCAGATGCGGCATAGTCGCCCATAGAGGTAACAACGATTTTGCCGGCTTTCTTGGCGAGCGCGATTTCGCGCCAGATGTTTTCAGAAGCCATAGCGCTGCCGCCAGGAGAGTTCACACGCAAGACGATAGCCTTGACGTCTTTGTTCTTATATGCTTTTCTGAATTCTTTGATGAAACTATCGGAGAAGATGCCGGCATCGTTGTCGCCCTTGCCATCTCTAATTTCGCCAACAGCATATACTACGGCGATTTTGTCAGATGCCTTGCTGTCGTTTTTGATGGATTTCACATAATTGGAAATGGTCACGAAGTTCAGCTTTTCGTTTTCGCCCATAGCGACTTTGTTTTTCAACATACGTTCCATATCGCCGGAATAAGCCAACTGGTCAATCAATTTCATGCGGAGTGCGGAATCGGGAGAGAAGCAAGAGAGGTTGTCCACGATTTGGTTCAGACGTTCTACGGAGATGCCGCGGGAAGTGGCGATGTCTTTGGAAAGAGAACTCCACAGAGAGTTCACCAGCACCGTCATCTGCTTGTTGTTGGCTTCGCTCATTTTATCCAAAATATAGGGCTCGACAGCACTCTTGAACTGACCGTGACGGATAACTTGAACATCAACATCCAATTTATCCAACAATCCTTTATAGAACATAATCTGGAAGGCATAACCTTTGAGGAGAAGATTGCCAGTCGGGTTCATCACGATTTTGTCAGCCGTCGTAGCCAGATAGTAGCCGTTTTGGCCATACGAATCGCTGTATGCGTAAATGAACTTGCCGGACTTTTTGAAATTCACCAAGGCATCGTGAATTTCCTTCATAGTAGCGGGTGAAGCGGAAACTTCGGGCGCGCACAGGAAGATGCCCTTGATTTTTGGGTCGTTGGCAGCGGCTTTGAGCGATGCCAAGATGTCATTCAAGCCCGTAGGCGTGTTATAGTTGCTCATACCGTCAAGCGGTGTGGCAATCGAGCGTTCGGAAAGCGGCATAGAGAGGTCGATTTTCAAAATGCTGTTGTCCTTAATGGTTTTGGTTTCTTCGGCGGCCGAAGAAAGGGATGCGATCATTCCCACCATCATAGCAAAGTATAAAATTGAAACAAGAATGGTGGAGAAAAAGAAACCTAACATAGAGCCGAAAACGACTCTCCAGAATTTGCGTGTACGGGTTTCGGGTTTGTTTTGCTGTTGTGTAACTGATTCGCTCATAATGGCTATTTATTTATAAGGTTAATAATTTCTTGTGGGTCAATTTTTAATAATTTCAAATGCTTAATAAACGCGGGAACCTCCACTGCCATAAACTGTTTCTTTCTTATGGCTATGATTTTGTCAACAGCGTCGTCGGCAATGAAGAATCCCACGCCTCGTTTATTGAAGAATATTTCCGTGTTCTGCAGATAGTCGTAGGAACGCATCACCGTATTGGGGTTCACTTCGAACTGCACGGCCAACTCGCGCACGGACTTCGCCTTGTCGCCGGGCTTCCAGGCAGTTGTCAGAATCTGCTCGAAAACCCAATCTACAATCTGCATGTAGATGGTCTGTGTGTTGTTGAAATCCATACCCATACTATGCCTCCGTTTCCTTCAGTCTCAAAAAACTAAGTGCGTAAAAGAACACTATAAATCCTATACAAAATATAAAACCAAGAATGTTAGACGCAAGTTCTGGCAAATTACTACTGTCACTCAGAAAACTATATTGAACATTCGCCATTCCCGTATGCATTGTGAAACGCACATTGAGAAACAAGACCAGCATACTCAACGCAGAAAGGATAAAACTAATTGCCATAATGAGCGCAAAAGTCTTTAAAACTGGTTTTCTACGGAAATAGACGGCTCCAAAGAAAAAGACCGACACAGACATGTAGAAAAAAATCAATGTCGCCCCTATATGATTGACTTTCAATTGGCTTAAAAACGGATCCATGTCTGTTTTGCCAACAAATTTCAATATTAAATATGATAATGAATAGCCTATGACAATGGACAACAAGAGCAGTACCACCGCATAAATGTTCACCAAGAACATATTGGTCACCACCTTTTCTTTATAGGATGCCGGAAGCATTAGATAATGAATACTTTGGGAAGAATTTCCCAAATTCATAAACACGCGTTGCGCCATAGTCAATACAAAAACAATAAATCCGACGAATACGACAGCACCGTTGTTGTACGGATTCACCAGCATGGACAATAAAGTCAGTGCTGCCATAATGCCGGCCATCCAGATGATGTCGCGCTTCCAATTCTCAACGAAATAGGCGTTCAACAAATTTTTAATGTTATTAATATTCATAATAGTCGATTTTATAGATTATTGATTATTTGCTGCGGTATCTGGAACAACCACATCCGCGGGTTCCTCTGCGTCTATATAGTTGATTTCCACTTTTTCGGGAAATTTCATAGATTCAGGATTCTTGTGATAC
The DNA here is from genome assembly GCA_024400815.1 of Bacteroidales bacterium. GTDB lineage: Bacteria > Bacteroidota > Bacteroidia > Bacteroidales > WCHB1-69 > F23-D06. The sequence continues at coordinate 7,000 of JAKSMD010000037.1, forward strand.
CTGATTTGAAAATCCACCGTCATGCTAATAATGACGAAAAGCGCCACGGCGATAGCGGCAATCAACAGTATTTTATTCGTATATTTTTTCATATTCTATATAAAATTAAAAATGCTTATTAATCAATATGTCATTGTAAACAAAGCCAACTCTGTTCACTGTTCACAGATCACTATTCACTACTGAAAGAGATTGATAATGGCTTGTTGGTTGGTCATGGCAGCATTGAAAAGCAACTCTAGGTCGAAGTTAGACTCCAAGTGATTCACGTTCTCTTTCACCTGGTAGTTGCCGTGCGCTGTCTCTTCGGTGTAGAAAACCTGTCCGTCGGCGCTCTTCATATCGTTCACATCGAAAAGCAGTTTTTCGATGATTTCGTCAGTGGAGGCGTTGAGCACCATGCGACCACGGTCAAGGATGGAGACCATATCTATCAAGCTGTGCAGGTCGCGGACCTGGTGCGTGGAAATGATGACAAGGCGCGTTTCAGCAGCAGCAGCAGCCATCAGTTTGCGGAAAGTGCTCTTGGACGGGATGTCCAAACCGTTTGTCGGCTCGTCCATGATAAGGATTTTGGTATTGGTAGCCAAAGCAAAGGCAATGAGCGCCTTTTTCTTCTGACCGTGGGAAAACTTGTCCATATACTGATTCAAACCGTCCATTTCGAACTCGTGCAGATATTCGGTGAATTGCTCATGGTTGAAGTGGGGATAGAAAGGCGCGAATGCCTTTTCAAAATTTTCGATAGTCAAATGGGGAACGTACATCTCCTCTTGGAGGAAATAAAGATCTTGAAGCACTTCGGCCTCGCGCAGAGAAGCGTTTTTGCCCAAAATGGTTACTTCTCCCTGGGTGGGGAAGCGCAAACCGGACATAATTTTCAGCAAGGTGGTCTTGCCGGCGCCGTTCTTTCCCAAAAGGCCATAGATATGTCCCGGCTCCATAGTAAGGGTGACATCATTGAAGATGTTCTTTCTAAGGACATATCCGAATTGGATATTTTGCAACTGTATCATAACAATGTATTTTAGTGTTTTACTTGTTTAGTGTATTAGTGTACTAATACAGCCGCAAAAATAATACACTGACTAATATTGTCAATAATTGTAACAAAATTTTTTCTTATTGTAAATCAATAAGTTGTAAAAACAATTTAAGAAAAAAGCTTTTGAAGCAGAAAAATGTCGGAGAAAAAGGGGATAGAATGATGAAAAGATGAAGGGAGGCAATGTAGGGACGCAATTCATTGCGTCCGCTTATAGTTTAAGAAGACGACTGAAAATCAATGTAGGGATGCAATTCATTGCGTCCGCATAAAAATCAAGAAATCGCTGTGCTAATAAATCTGGATTCCCACTTCCCACTTGGGCAGGTCGTTCAGATTTGTATCCTTCTTGAACATACTCGTGATTCGGTATTGTCCGAAAACGGCAATGGAATTTGTCAGTCCGAAGCGCACGCGCGCACCGCAATTCAGTTTGTTGATTTCGCCGCGCATATACTTCTTCTCTACAAAATTCTGACTCTGCTTGCCGTTTTCCGTTTTGAACTTGTATCGACTGCCCGTCACCCAGTCTCCATAAACGCCTAAATCAAAATATAAGTTACCGTAAGAATATTTGGCAACATTAAAACGCAGATAGTATTCCAAATCAAACTGGCTGGTCTTCAAGTTGTTTTTCACAATTTCAAAATCCGGCATCGTCTCCACAGCGGGATCCACGTCCTGCATTGCATACCAAGAGGAACCGAAACCCAATCTGAAACCCATATCGAACATTTTCGTCACTTTGAAATTGTTGACAAAGGAGAATGACAATGTACGGGAAAATCTATTCGTATGATAAAGATTGCCCGTAGCACTCCACAACGGCGGCAAAATAAAAGATGTGTTCAACACCAATGACAAATTGAACTTCTTATCCTTATGCCTAAACAATTTTGGAAACAGAGAACTATCTTCATCCGAATCAACAATTATTTCCTCAGAATAATAATCAGATGATAGTGATATGGCGTCCTCAGGAAGTTTTTTCTTAGGCAGAACATCCTTGTTCAGTGTATATTTAGCATACTGCCCTCCATACCAGAAATTCATAGTCTGGCCGTCAATCAACTCTGATTTTGGGAAATAATACACATAAAGTTCTGTGACGGAAGTGTCAACAGGCAACGAATCGTTGATGATTATGGTTTTATCTCCGAACTTGATGCAGTTTCCTACAAATACAAACTTCTGCCCATTGTAATTATAAAAATTGCCAGAGGAACTAATATACCTTCCTTCATTATATTTATAGAGAGTTCCATCACCATTGGCGATATTGAAGAAGAGGCGGTTGGACGATAATTCATCGGCATCGGCTTTGAGTGGCACAAAGATAATATTGTCCTCGTCTTCGAAAAGGTCAAAAGTGTGAGGATTGGATTTTACGGAATCCATAAAATAACCGGCTTGGGGCACGCCATAGCCGAAAGCATAATCATAATAAGGATAGTGGTTGCCCGATTTCTCAATTTCATGCAGCAGCTGCATCACAGTCCAGTCGGGGTGAAGTTGTTTCACGCAGGCGGCAAAACCAGCCACCAAAGGAGAGGCGAAAGAGGTGCCATTAGCATTCACAAAATTACCTTTATCGGCAGCAACTGTAACTTTTCCACTTGCCACCACGTTCGGTTTGAGACGACCGTCGGCAGTAGGGCCTTTGGAACTGTAATAAGCCAGATAATCCAACTCTGTAACCGCACCGACAGAGAGAATGCTATCCGCATCTGCCGGAGTGACAATGGTTTCCCACGTAACATTCATCGCCTCATTACCCATCGCGTTGCAAAGCAAAATGCCCTTGCGGGCGGCAGTTTGCGCGGCTTTGGCCACAATGGAAGTCTTGCCGTCCATCTGCGTGGTTTCATAATAAGGAGTGGCAAATCCCAAAGAGCTGTTCACAATGTCCGCACCATTCTGATCGGCCCATTCCAAAGCCTGCACCCACCAGATTTCGCCTTTTTTCACCTGGTTTCTAATTTCCGTACAGGCAAGCAGGTATTCAGCACCCGTAGCCAAGCCCATACATTGCCCGTCATTATTGATACCGGCCAAACAACTCAGCACCATTCTGCCGTGTTCGTGCGCGCCGTAAACATTTTCCTTCTTATGCGTGAAATTCCACGTTTTCACAATCTGATGATTATCCATCAAATGTTTAAATGCGGGGTGCGTATTGACATCGGGGAAACCGGCGTCGAACACGGCGATACGGATGCCCTTGCCATTCAATCCGGCTTTGTAGAATTTCTCGCCCTGCATCATTGATATGGGAAGATCTTCTTCTTCAATCAAAACAACAGGGTCCTCCTCTGGCAATTCCGCCGTCAAAGACTCCGATTCAATCAATTGCGCATATTTCACAAACGGCATTTTGCAAATCATCTCTATTTGCACCTCCGTGGCCGTCACGGCTACAGCGTTCAGCCAGCGCGAAGTACCTTCCAAGTTTTGAGAAGCCGCAGCCACTTGTTCCGCGTAATCGGAATTGACCGGATAATTGCTGATATCGTACAGCGACTGTCCGTTCTGCTGATAGCGCGCAATTGCCTTGGCATCAAAATAGTGATACGGGTCAAACTGCGTGTTGTTTTTGTCCGTGAAAAACACCCAATAGCAATTTTGGGCGGAAAGCTGCAAGCCTAAAAGCAGGCACAGCAGGAGAGGCAATAATTTTTTCATATCATAAGTTGATTTGTTCCAAAAATTGGCTGCATCGACACGCCACCCTACTTTCTTCTGAAGTAGATTTCCATCGGCACGCCGGAGAAATCCCAATTCTTGCGAATCTGGTTTTCCAAATAGCGTTTGTAGGAATCCACCACGTATTGCGGAAGGTTGCAGAAGAATGCGAATGTCGGGTACGCCACTGGCAACTGGGTTGCATATTTGATGCGGATGACCTTGTCCTTGTTCATTGGCGGCGGCGTGTTCTCGATAATCGGGAGCATCACATTGTTGAGTTCGGAAGTGGAGACCTTGCGGGTGCGGTTCTTATAGACCTCGATGGCCGTTTCGAGCACCTTGTAGATACGCTGTTTTTCCAACACGGAAGTGAAGATGATGGGCACATCGTTGAACGGCGCAATGCGGCTCTTGATTAGATCTTCGTACTCTTTGTGCGTGTGGTTGTCCTTTTCGATAAGGTCCCATTTGTTCATCACGACCACAATGCCCTTGTGGTTGCGGGCGGCCAAACCGAAGATGTTCAAGTCTTGTTGGTCAAAACCCTGGGAGGCATCAGCCATCACGATACAGACGTCAGCATTCTCTATAGAACGCACGGCACGCATCACGGAGTAAAACTCCAAGTCCTCTTCCACTTTGCTTTTCTTGCGCAGACCAGCGGTATCAATCAAATAGAAATCGAAACCGAAATTGCGATAGCGTGTAAAAATAGTATCGCGGGTAGTGCCTGCCAACGGTGTGACGATGTGTCTGTCCTCTCCTAAAAAAGCATTGATAATTGAAGACTTGCCCACGTTAGGCTTGCCCACGATAGCGATACGCGGCAGGTCATCCGGAAGATCGTCTTTATCCTTGGAAAAATGCTTAACCACTTCGTCTAGCAACTCGCCAGTGCCACCACCGGAAACAGCAGAAATGGGGAATATTTGTTCAATTCCTAAAGCATAAAATTCGGTATGGTCATAGAAATTACTTGGACTATCTATTTTATTAACAGCCAAATAATATGGTTTCCTAGAGCGACGAAGGATTTGCGCAATTTCCTCATCCAATGGCGTGAGGCCTTCACGTCCATCGACCATGAAGACGATGACATCTGACTCGTCAATGGCCAGCTGCGCCTGCTTGCGGATTTCAGACTCGAAAATATCATCCGAGCCGACCACATAACCGCCCGTGTCAATGACGGAAAAATCGTAGCCGTTCCAATCGGACTTGCCGTAATGGCGGTCGCGGGTGACGCCGGCCACGGAGTCAACGATGGCCTCGCGCGCTTTAATCAATCTATTGAATAACGTGGACTTCCCCACGTTGGGTCTGCCTATAAGGGATAAAATATTTGACATAAGTTTTAAGTTTCAAGTTCAGGTAGGGACGCAATTCATTGCGTCCGTTAAAGATTTCAAGTTTCAGGTTTAAAGGTAGAGGAGTAGATGAGTAGAAAGGTAGATAGGGAACTCCCAAGAGCTAACGGCTAACAGCTACAAAATATTAGCCAACTGTTCTTTGAGCTTTTCGAGTTCGTCTTTCATACGGACCACAATCTGCTGGATGTTGAAATCGTTGCTCTTGGAGCCGAGGGTGTTGATTTCGCGTCCGCACTCTTGAACGATGAATGCGAGTTTCTTGCCGTTGGCCTGCGGTTCCTCCATCGTTTCGAGGAAGTAGTTGCAATGTTTGCGCAGGCGTACCTTTTCTTCCGTGATATCTAATTTTTCGATATAGAAGAATATTTCCTGTTCTAAACGACTGGGATCGTACTGCGTTTTCGTTTCAAGCTCCTGGAGGCCTTTTTCAAATTTGGCGCGCAGGGTGGCGATGCGGTTTTCCTCAAACGGTGTCACCTCGTCAATCATATCGCGGATGAGGCAGATGCGTTTTTCGAAATCCTTAGCCAGCACAGCACCTTCGTTAATGCGGAAGTCGTTCACCTGTTTGCAGGTTTCCACGATGGCATTTCTAACGGCTTCCCAAAGTTCGTCGGAGAGTTCCTCCTGTGGCGTGGAAATCACGTCGGGCATACGGAGCACCTGCATAAAAATGTCGCTGCCAATAGGATTGTTGAGTTCATCGGAGAGCGCAGTCAGTGAATCAAAATAGGATTTTGCCAATGCGTTGTTGATGGAAACGGTAGGTGCCGCATTGCGGTCAAGTGAGAGGTTGAAGTCTATTTTGCCACGTTCCAGTTCACGGGATACGATGGCTCTGATTTCGTTTTCGTTGTTGCGGAACAACGGTGCGATGCGGGTGTTGAGGTCCAACTGTTTGCTGTTGAGCGAACGCATCTCAACGGTAACGGATTTACCGGTAACCTCAACCGTAGTGCGGCCGAAGCCGGTCATTGATTTAATCATAGTATCAATTTTTAAAAAACGCGCAAAAGTACGAAAATAATACGATAATGCGGTAATGTGGTAATGCGATAATGCGGTAAGTGAGAACGGTCGTTCTTTTATGGAAGCGAATCGGGGCTAATCGTAAGCAAATGTTGCGCCTGGCGGCGAATGGGGTTGGGCTCGATATTCCGGCTGGGGAAAATATTAGGTTATTCTCTTGTCCACAGTTCGTCCCTAAAATAGCCGTTTTTGGCAGAGGGGAGGCTGGCGGCGTGTTTGAACTTGTACGGTCTGTCGGGAAATGTCGTGCGGTACAGATGAAGGCGTTCCTCCAAGGGCAAGTCGATAGGGTCAATGCCTTTGTTCAGCCATCTGCCGATGGTTAGAAACGGATCGTGCTTAGGCGGACGCCAACCATCGAATAGGCATTCCTGAGTATGATAAATGAAGTGCATACCCATTATGCGCTCCACCATATAGGTTTTCTCCACATCTGAATATCCATTTGACGCACTTTGCCGCAGCGTCGTCGAAGCCTTGTGGTATTCGTGTCACGCAATGGGCATTACGGTGAGACAAAGTGCGACGCCGAGCACAAAAAGCCAACGGTTCATCGGGCTTGTAGGTTTGACGATGTATCTGTGTATCAATTGGTAGATGAGGACTATCAAAAAGAAAACCGGGATAATCGGCAAAATGGTGATTATGCATAATAGTAATGCGAAGAGAACACCCATAAAACATACGCAATACAAAACGAGCATCAGCGAAATGCCGTTCACAAAGCTGATGATTGCAGAACCAACGGGATGATCAATGATGGGATAGAGAATGATGGCGCAAAAGCAGACAGCAAGCAGGGCTATTGCGTAAGGCACGGGCACGCCAAGTCCCTGTATCAGGAAATTGAAACCACTCAAAACAGCTAACATCACAACATTAAGTATCGCCAAACACTTGGGCTCGGAAAAGAACCGTATGATTTTTTTCATAAACTATGCTTTAATATGTTATTTACTTGATATGATTCTGATTCCCAATTATCTCTAAACATTCCTGGATGATTTTATCTGGATTTCCTGACGAAAGTTCATCTAAATCAAGTGGAATTTCATAATCAGGGAGCACGCCTCGTCCGTAAGGGGTGATGATGTTATCTTTGTCCAGATAGATTTTGACCAATGGAACACGAATTTCGATATTAGAATTGGGAAGGAGTATATTGGCAAATTTCTCTGCATTCATTTGTGTAATGGAACTCCCTGTCTCTCTGCCTACGATATATCCTTTGTGGTATTTTTTGAAGTGATAGGCAAATGTGGCGGCAGCGGAAAGCGTTCGATTGTCCGTCAACACATATACTTGCCCGTCATAGTGTGTGAAAGCATCAGGATAAATTGCTTCAGGATTATCAAAAACATACCCTTTGTTTTCTAATGGATGGTATTCTAAGAACAATTCAATATCTTCAGGAAGATTCAGGCAATGATTGAGGAAGCCAAAGTCTTTCTGTTTGTTTACGTATTTTAACTCGAATAAAGTAAACGGCTTATCTGCAAAATAGGAAAACAGTTTCCCTTCTGTTTCCGAATCCCCCCCATTGTTGTTTCGAACGTCAATAATCAGGTTTGGGATGTTTTTTCGGCTGAGCATTTGCAAAAAATGGCTGATAGAATCTATTTCAAGTTCATTCAACTCAAATGAGTTGATGCCCAAATAAGCAGTTGTGTCATTTAATAGATTCATTGATAAATCATTATTCCAAAAGAAATGGCTAAACCAGTTTTGAGAATAGGATTTGCAAACCTGCTTACCTTTATTCTGATTTTGAACGATTGAGTAACCAATGTGAGTTCCATCATCTAAAAGAAGATCAAAGTGGTCTGTCTTCTCATCATAGTTCAAATAATTGAATCCAAATAAAGTCAGATTGTATGAAGGAGTACTTTTGACCAGCCCATCCGTCGTTGTAAAATTATGGCTTCGCATAAACCGAATGACGGAATCTTCCGAAATTCCATTGATGGACATGATATGTTTGCCCCAATAGGAATCATATTCCGGCATAGTTCGGGTGATTATCAATGAATCATTAAGAATGCCGAAAGCCACATCATGTAATTTGAAATTGCTTGCATTATACTTGGATTTAGGAATGGTGCTTATAGCCAAATGATTATCGCGTTGGAATGAAATCAGTTCTTGGAGTAGCGTAAAAAAGTCTCGATATAGAATCCTATCGGAAATTCTTTCTCTCAGGGTATGGATAATGGAATCCCATTGTTGGGTGGTGCAAAAATCGTATAATCCCGGATATATTTCATTTAATGTGGAAATCAAATAATCATAATCTTCAACAGCTTCTGATTTAGAAAGAGAAATTACATTCTTCTCAATTATAGGGTGAAAAGTGGTCTTTAAACCAAAAGGACTCATTGGATCCGATGCTTGACCATCTTTAACAACCGAAATTGAGATTGTGGGTATAGATATTTTTTGAAACAAGAAACCAATATGCCCGATTGTATCTCCTTGACTAATTCGTTGCCCAGTTTTAAAAGGATGAACGGGACGTATTCCTTCCAAATAAATGATTTGTCCATTAGACGTTTTTATGCCAATGGTTACTGAAATAAATCGAGTATTATATTTTTTTTGAGAAAATTGTTTCTGAATAGCAGATACATCCATTTCCCAATTGCTTGTTGGAGCATATCCAATAAAGTCGCAACTTGTTAGATTATTGTAATAGACATAATTGAATGTCTGAACGGTGCCGTCAACAGGAGCTAATACAATAGAATTAAGTTCACCCGAAATAATGAGATTTTCATTATTTCTTTCCCCACATATAACATCGTTCGGTCTATAAACAACCCCCACGCCAGTCTGTTTGCCAGCTATGGGCCATAAATAAAGAGGTGATTGTGCTTGACAACAAACAGAAGTAAACAATAGAACAATCAAATATATTTTCTTCGTAACGTGATAATTCTTTTGATTGAACGTAATGCACGGTTTGCTTGTGATGATTGTCCTCATACGATTGTACGTTAGTGATGGCGCAAAAGTACGAAAATAATACGATAATGCGGTAATGTGGTAATGCGATAATGCGGTAAGTGAGAACGGTCGTTCTTTTATGGAAGCGAATCGGGGCTAATCGTAAGCAAATGTTGCGCCTGGCGGCGAATGGGGTTGGGCTCGATATTCCGGCTGGGGAAAATATTAGGTTATTCTCTTGTCCACAGTTCGTCCCTAAAATAGCCGTTTTTGGCAGAGGGGAGGCTGGCGGCGTGTTTGAACTTGTACGGTCTGTCGGGAAATGTCGTGCGGTACAGATGAAGGCGTTCCTCCAAGGACAAGTCGATAGGGTCGATGCCTTTGTTCAGCCATCTGCCGATGGTCAGGAACGGATCGTGCTTGGGCGGGCGCCAGCCATCAAATGGACAATACTGAGTATGATAAATGAAGTGCATACCCATAATGCGCTCTACCATATAGGTTTTCTCCACATCTGAATATCCATTTGCCGCACTTTGCCGCAGCGTCGTCGAGGCCTTGTGGTATTCGTGTCCCGCAATGGGCATTACGGCGAGACAAAGTGCGACGCCGAGCACAAAAAGCCAACGGTTTATCGGGCTTGTAGGTTTGACTATGTATCTGTGTATCAATTGGTAGATGAGGACTATCAAAAAGAAAACCAGGATAATCGGCAAAATGATGATTATGCAAAATAGCAATGAGTGGATACCACCCATAAAACAGACGCAATACAAAACGAGCAACAGTGAAATGCCGTTCACAAAGCTGATGATTGCGGAGCCTACAGGATGTTCGATGATGGGATAGAGAATGATGGCGCAAAAGCAGACAGCAAGCAGGGCTATTGCGTAAGGCACGGGCACGCCAAGTCCCTGTATCAGGAAATTGAAACCACTCAAAACAGCTAACATCACAACATTAAGTATCGCCAAACACTTGGGCTCGGAAAAGAACCGTATGATTTTTTTCATAAACTATGCTTTAATATGTTATTTACTTGATATGATTCTGATTCCCAATTATCTCTAAACATTCCTGGATGATTTTATCTGGATTTCCTGACGAAAGTTCATCTAAATCAAGTGGAATTTCATAATCAGGGAGCACGCCTCGTCCGTAAGGGGTGATGATGTTATCTTTGTCCAGATAGATTTTGACCAATGGAACACGAATTTCGATATTAGAATTGGGAAGGAGTATATTGGCAAATTTCTCTGCATTCATTTGTGTAATGGAACTCCCTGTCTCTCTGCCTACGATATATCCTTTGTGGTATTTTTTGAAGTGATAGGCAAATGTGGCGGCAGCGGAAAGCGTTCGATTGTCCGTCAACACATATACTTGCCCGTCATAGTGTGTGAAAGCATCAGGATAAATTGCTTCAGGATTATCAAAAACATACCCTTTGTTTTCTAATGGATGGTATTCTAAGAACAATTCAATATCTTCAGGAAGATTCAGGCAATGATTGAGGAAGCCAAAGTCTTTCTGTTTGTTTACGTATTTTAACTCGAATAAAGTAAACGGCTTATCTGCAAAATAGGAAAACAGTTTCCCTTCTGTTTCCGAATCCCCCCCATTGTTGTTTCGAACGTCAATAATCAGGTTTGGGATGTTTTTTCGGCTGAGCATTTGCAAAAAATGGCTGATAGAATCTATTTCAAGTTCATTCAACTCAAATGAGTTGATGCCCAAATAAGCAGTTGTGTCATTTAATAGATTCATTGATAAATCATTATTCCAAAAGAAATGGCTAAACCAGTTTTGAGAATAGGATTTGCAAACCTGCTTACCTTTATTCTGATTTTGAACGATTGAGTAACCAATGTGAGTTCCATCATCTAAAAGAAGATCAAAGTGGTCTGTCTTCTCATCATAGTTCAAATAATTGAATCCAAATAAAGTCAGATTGTATGAAGGAGTACTTTTGACCAGCCCATCCGTCGTTGTAAAATTATGGCTTCGCATAAACCGAATGACGGAATCTTCCGAAATTCCATTGATGGACATGATATGTTTGCCCCAATAGGAATCATATTCCGGCATAGTTCGGGTGATTATCAATGAATCATTAAGAATGCCGAAAGCCACATCATGTAATTTGAAATTGCTTGCATTATACTTGGATTTAGGAATGGTGCTTATAGCCAAATGATTATCGCGTTGGAATGAAATCAGTTCTTGGAGTAGCGTAAAAAAGTCTCGATATAGAATCCTATCGGAAATTCTTTCTCTCAGGGTATGGATAATGGAATCCCATTGTTGGGTGGTGCAAAAATCGTATAATCCCGGATATATTTCATTTAATGTGGAAATCAAATAATCATAATCTTCAACAGCTTCTGATTTAGAAAGAGAAATTACATTCTTCTCAATTATAGGGTGAAAAGTGGTCTTTAAACCAAAAGGACTCATTGGATCCGATGCTTGACCATCTTTAACAACCGAAATTGAGATTGTGGGTATAGATATTTTTTGAAACAAGAAACCAATATGCCCGATTGTATCTCCTTGACTAATTCGTTGCCCAGTTTTAAAAGGATGAACGGGACGTATTCCTTCCAAATAAATGATTTGTCCATTAGACGTTTTTATGCCAATGGTTACTGAAATAAATCGAGTATTATATTTTTTTTGAGAAAATTGTTTCTGAATAGCAGATACATCCATTTCCCAATTGCTTGTTGGAGCATATCCAATAAAGTCGCAACTTGTTAGATTATTGTAATAGACATAATTGAATGTCTGAACGGTGCCGTCAACAGGAGCTAATACAATAGAATTAAGTTCACCCGAAATAATGAGATTTTCATTATTTCTTTCCCCACATATAACATCGTTCGGTCTATAAACAACCCCCACGCCAGTCTGTTTGCCAGCTATGGGCCATAAATAAAGAGGTGATTGTGCTTGACAACAAACAGAAGTAAACAATAGAACAATCAAATATATTTTCTTCGTAACGTGATAATTCTTTTGATTGAACGTAATGCACGGTTTGCTTGTGATGATTGTCCTCATACGATTGTACGTTAGTGATGGCGCAAAAGTACGAAAATAATACGATAATGCGGTAATGTGGTAATGCGATAATGC
>JAKSMD010000038.1 GCA_024400815.1 Bacteroidales bacterium
GACGTAAGAAAACTGTTGCTAACAAGAAGAAAGCAACCAAGTAGTTATTAATCATCACATGGATAGAAACATATAGTTATGGCAAAAAATACAAAAACATCCAAGAAGAAAGTTGTCAGAATAGACGCATCTGGAAAGGCGTTCATTTATGCATCCTTCAATAACGTTATTGTTTCCCTTACCAACAACGATGGTCAAGTTATTTCTTGGTCTTCTGCCGGTAAAATGGGTTACAGAGGTTCTAAAAAGAATACTCCTTATGCTGCACAAATGGTGGCTCAGGATTGCGCAAAGGTCGCTTACGATCTTGGTCTTCGTAAAGTGAAAGTTTACGTGAAAGGACCTGGTCAAGGCCGCGAATCAGCTATCCGCTCCATTAACACGACAGGTATCATGGTGGAAGAAATCACTGATGTTACTCCACTTCCACACAATGGCTGCCGTCCTCCTAAACACAGAAGAGTATAATTTTATATCGTATAACATTTAATATAAATTTAGATTATTATGGCAAGATATACAGGACCTAAAACTAGAATCGCAAGAAAATTCAAGGAACCTATCTACGGTCCCGATAAATATTTCGAAAGAAAGAACTATGCTCCTGGTCAACATGGCCAAAGCAGAAGACGTTCTAAGATGTCTGAATATGGTGTTCAGCTTCAAGAAAAACAAAAAGCAAAATACACTTACGGTTTGCTCGAACGTCAGTTCCGTAAATTGTTTCAAATTGCTGCTCGTAAGAAAGGTGTTACCGGTCAGAATTTGATGCAACTCATCGAATCTCGTCTTGACAATGTTGTATTCCGTTTGGGTATCGCTCCAAGCCGTGCAGCTGCTCGTCAACTCGTTAACCACCGTCATGTTACCGTTAACGGCGTAATCTGCAATATCCCTTCCAGACTTCTTGTCCCTGGTGATACTGTTGAAGTTCGCGAACGTTCTAAAGCTATGGAAGTTATTACCAATTCTTTGAATGGTAAGGCAATGAACTATTCTTGGCTCGAATGGGATGGTAACCTTATGGTCGGCAAATTTATGAACTATCCTCAAAGAGAAGAAATTCCGGAGACAATTAACGAACAAGCTATCGTCGAATTGTACTCTAAATAGTGATCAGTAATCTGTGATCTGTGAATTGTGTTGCTTAACACTTCACAGCTCACAGTTCACAGCTCACAGTTCACATAGATCATTAACATTAAATACAATAAACAATGGCAATTTTAACATTTCAAAAACCCGATAAGGTCATCATGAATGAGGCCGACGATTTTCACGGCATATTTGAATTTCGTCCTCTGCAACAAGGCTACGGTGTTACTATTGGTAATGCTCTTCGCCGTGTTTTGCTCTCATCATTGGAAGGCTATGCCATTACTTCTGTTAAAATAGAAGGCGTTGCTCAAGAATTCTCCTCTATTGAAGGCGTTATGGAAGATGTTATCGACATCGTCCTCAATCTTAAACAGATTCGCTTTAAAAATAAAATTGAGAATAATAGTTCTGAAAAAGCAACGATCGTTATTTCCGGACAGGAGACTTTCACCGCTGGTGATATGAATCGCTTCCTCAACTTCTTCCAAGTTCTTAACCCAGAACAATTGATCTGCCGTATGGAACCGAATGTGAAGTTGGAAATGACTATCACTATCGATAAAGGTCGTGGCTATGTGCCCGTTGAAGATAACCGCTCCCTTCATGAGGGAATCGACATTATTGCAATCGACTCTATCCATACTCCTATTAAGAGAGTGGAATTCCATGTCGAACCGTATCGTGTCGAACAAAAAACCGACTTCGAAAAGCTGGTTATGGAATTGGATACCGATGGCTCCATCCATCCGAAAGAAGCTTTGAAAGAAGCCGCTAAGATTCTCATCCAACATTTTGCACTTTTCTCTGACGACAAAATCGCGCTTGATACTCCAGAGCAACCTGTTTCTGCTGAATCTCTCGACGAGGACTCTATGCTTATCCGCACTGTCCTCAAGTCCAAGTTGATTGACATGGACCTCTCTGTCAGAGCCCTCAACTGCTTAAAGTCTGCAGAACTCGAAACCCTCGGCGACTTAGTTGCCATCCATAAGAGTGATCTTCTCAAATTCCGTAACTTCGGTAAGAAATCTCTTGCTGAATTGGAAGACCTTGTTAAATCTAAAGGTTTGGAATTTGGAATGAACGTATCAAAATATAAATTAGATAAGGATTAAGAAAATGAGACACGCTAAAAGAATTAATCATTTAGGAAGAACTGATGCCCATAGAAAAGCTATGCTTTCAAATATGGCTGCATCCCTGATAATGCATAAAAGAATTTCCACAACGTTGGCAAAGGCTAAAGAATTGAGAAAATTCGTTGAACCGCTCGTAACTCGCAGCAAAAACGACACCACACACTCCAGACGTATGGTTTTCTCCGCTCTTCAAAATAAATATGCCGTTACCGAACTTTTTAGAGAAATTTCTCAAAAAGTAGCTAATCGTCCTGGTGGCTATACCCGTATCCTCAAAACTGGTTTCCGTCAAGGTGATAATGCCGAAATGTGCATCATCGAATTTGTTGACTACAACGAAACTTACACAACAGAATCTGGCAAGAAGAAAACTACTCGTACAAGACGTGGTAGCAAGAAAGCTGCCAAAGCTGCTGAAGAAGTCGTTGCTGAAGTTGCTGAAGCTACTGAAGCTCCTGCTGCTGAATAAGACTGAAGTTTCTTTACTCCAAATAGAAAAAGGTCGCCTACGGGCGACCTTTTCTTTTTATCATTTATGTCTATTCTTATTTGATTAATTTCATTAAATAATCCCCATAGCCACTCTTCAATAACGGCTGTGCAATCTCTTTTAATTGCTCGTCATTGATGAATCCATGCTGGTAGGCAATCTCTTCAATACAACCCACTTTTAGCCCTTGTCGTGCCTCAATGACTTGGCCAAACCGCGTGGCTTCAATTAAGGCGTTGAATGTGCCCGTGTCTAACCAAGCGGTGCCTCTGTCCATTTTGCAGACTTTCAACTTGCCTGCATTCAAGTAGTGCTTGTTTACATCCGTGATTTCATACTCGCCACGTGCGCTCGGCTTGATGTTTTTTGCGACTTCAACAACGCTGTTGTCATAAAAGTATAATCCGGGTACAGCATAGTTCGACTTGGGCTGTTTGGGTTTCTCTTCGATGGATACGGCATTCATGTTCTCGTCGAATTCAACAACCCCGTAACGTTCCGGGTCGGATACGTGATAAGCGAATATAACGCCGCCTTCAGGGTCTTTGTTCTCCATCAGATGCTGCTCAATGCCGCCGCCGTAGAATATGTTGTCGCCTAATACCAGCGCCACTTTGTCGTTGCCTATAAATTCTTCTCCTAACACGAAAGCCTGTGCTAAACCGTTAGGGACTTCTTGCACTTTGTATGAAAATTTACAGCCGATACGTGAGCCGTCACCCAGTAATTTTTCGAAGTTCGGTAAATCTTGTGGGGTGGAAATGATGAGTATCTCTCGTATATCTGCCTGCATTAAGGTGGATATAGGGTAATAAATCATCGGTTTGTCGTAAATCGGCATGAGTTGCTTGCTCATCGCCAAGGTGATTGGGTGCAAGCGCGTGCCTGCCCCACCTGCTAAAACAATTCCTTTCATTTTTATCGATTTTGAGACCGCAAAAATACTAAATAATTGTGATTTTCTTATAATGAATGCGCTTCGGCGTTACATTGCTTAACCGCATTTTCTTGTTCTCTTCATATTCCGTGTAGGTTCCTTCAAAGAAATAGACTTGAGAGTCTCCTTCGAATGCCAAAATGTGCGTGCAGATACGATCCAAAAACCAACGGTCGTGTGAGATGACGACAGCGCATCCGGCGAACTTTTCCAAACCTTCTTCCAGCGCACGCAGCGTGTTTACATCGATGTCGTTGGTCGGTTCGTCCAATAACAATACATTGGCTTCTGATTTGAGCGTAAGGGCAAGATGCAAACGGTTACGCTCACCGCCAGAAAGAACGCCAGCCTTTTTGTTCTGTTCGGTTCCACTGAAGTTGAATCGAGACAGGTAGGCTCTGGAGTTGATTAGTCGTCCGCCCATAGATATCTGCTCGTTTCCTTCTGAAACGACTTCCCAAATGCTCTTTTCTGGGTCAATAACGGTGTGCTGTTGGTCAATATAACCGATTTTGACGGTTTCACCTACTTTGAAATCCCCACTGTCGGGCTTGTCCAAACCCATAATCAGTCGGAATAGGGTCGTCTTACCTGCCCCATTCGGTCCGATGACGCCGACGATGCCGTTGGGCGGCAAGTTGAAATTGAGGTCGTCATATAGCAGCTTGTCCCCAAAAGCTTTCTTTACATGCTGGGCTTCTATCACATTGTTGCCTAATCTGGGACCGTTGGGTATGAAAATTTGCAAGCTTTCTTCTTTCTCTTTCACATCCTCATTGAGCAATTGGTCGTATGCTTTCAAACGAGCTTTTGATTTTGCATGACGGGCTTTTGGCGCCATGCGAACCCATTCGAGCTCTCGTTCCAAGGTCTTCATGCGCTTGCTTTCCTGTTTTGCTTCCATCGCCAGTCGGTTCGACTTCTGTTCAAGCCAGGAGGAGTAGTTGCCTTGCCAAGGAATTCCTTCGCCACGGTCTAATTCGAGTATCCAACCCGCAACATGGTCCAAGAAATAACGGTCGTGCGTGACGGCAATGACCGTGCCCTTGTATTGTTGCAAGTGTGCTTCCAACCATTCCACAGACTCGGCATCCAAGTGGTTGGTGGGCTCGTCTAAGAGCAATATGTCCGGTTCTGTGAGCAGCAGGCGACAAAGAGCCACGCGGCGGCGCTCGCCACCAGATAGGTTCTTGACAGGCGTGTCTCCCTCTGGACAGCGTAAAGCATCCATGGCCCGCTCTAACTTGGAGTCCAGTTCCCAAGCATCATATTGGTCTATCAGTTCGGTGAGTTCCCCCTGGCGCTCGATGAGTTTGTTCATCTCATCATCGCTCATCGGCTCCGCAAACTTCATGTTTACTTCTTCGTATTCTTTCAAAACATCTACGATTTGCTGCACGCCTTGCATGACAACTTCCTTAACGGTCAGATTGTCGTCCAATTGCGGCTCTTGTGGCAAATAGCCGATAGAATAGCCTGGAGAGAAAACGACCTCTCCTTGATAGGATTTGTCTATGCCCGCAATGATTTTCAACAAAGAGGATTTTCCGGCGCCGTTCAAACCTAAAACACCTATTTTTGCTCCGTAGAAAAAGGAAAGATAGATGTTCTTTAAAACTTGCTTTTGGGGTGGAAATGTCTTGCTGACATTCACCATGGAAAAGATGATTTTTTTATCGTCTGCCATAAAGTTATATTGTGATTAAGTGATTATTTTTCTGAGTGCAAACTTACATAAAATTATGATAGTTCCAAAACGAATTGCGTCAAGGCGTGTTTGCGGCAGCAGCATATCGTTTGCCTTGCCATATATCTTCTGCCGCTAATCGATTTTCTATTCGCTGGAGTACTTGGTCGTAGGCAACTCCGCCCCATCCCGGTGCGGCTAAGTATCGAGATGGCACCTCGCTTGCAAATCGCTCAATGGCTATGTGCGGCGCCAGATGTCCGATATAGTTGACCATGAAATCCACATAGGTGTCCAAGTCCATTTTCGCAAAATCGTTGGGATATTTGAGAAATTCTTGTTCCATCTGCGTGCCTTTGATGATTTGCAGCTGATGGAATTTGATGCTCTGAATGGGCAATTGATTGAGTAGGTTAAGATCTTCCAACCAATCGCCGGGTGTTTCGCCCGGCAGCCCGAAAATCAGGTGTGTCCCTATGTGTAGCTGATGCTGGGCGGCTCGTTGAATGGCGTCTAAGGTACATGCCATGTCATGTCCGCGATGGATTCTCTGCAATGTCTTATCCCGGCAACTCTCAATGCCGATTTCCAGTGCGATGTATGTCTTGGACTGTAGTTCTTCTAAGTAAGAAAGTGTCTCATCTTCGAGACAATCAGGCCGCGTGGCGATAATCAGTCCGCGGATGGTGGGATGCTTTAGGGCTTCGTCGTATAGCGATTTCAAATGCCTGAAGGCACCATAGGTGTTCGAATAGGCTTGGAAGTAGGCGAGATATTGAGCTGCTGAACGGTTTCTGTTCTGATGAAAGCGAACGCCATCGTCCAATTGCTGGGTGACGGACTTCTGCGGATTGCAGTATGGCGGATTGAAAGCCGCATTCAAGCAGAAACTGCATCCGCCGGTGCCCTTGCTGCCGTCGCGGTTGGGACAAGTGAAACCGGCATCCAATGCGATTTTTTGAATGCGTCCGTTGAAATGATTCTTCAAGTATCTATTGTAGGCGTTAAAGCGTCGCTCGTCGCCCCATGGATAAATCATTCTGCTTCGTCTTTGTATAGTAAATTGTCCCCAAACGGATCTAATGTGTGAACCGTTTTTTTGTCGGGTTGGACTAAAAACATGAATTCCTGGCCTTTTTCATCGTTTTTGCTCTCTTTGAAAATGCCGGTTACCATGTAGAGCAATACGCCGTCGCTTTTTAGAGAACCGCCGTTCATGAGGTCTTCAAAATCTTCACGCGTCCGTATGGTTTCGTTTAAGTATAAACGAAGATAATCGCGCGTTTCTGCTTCTCCTTCTTGAATAGCAGCTTCATATTGAGCCTGGTAGGAGTCTTCCATGTGCGT
This sequence comes from Bacteroidales bacterium, assembly GCA_024400815.1. Lineage (GTDB taxonomy): Bacteria > Bacteroidota > Bacteroidia > Bacteroidales > WCHB1-69 > F23-D06. Next base: position 6,699 of record JAKSMD010000038.1, read on the forward strand.
GAGCAGCTCTCGATTCAGATTGGCGTAGCCCATTTCGGTGACGGTGTCCACACAATTGATTTTCACGTCGGTGAACTTCACCTTGTTGCTGTGCAGGTATTCCTTAGCAACGGCTTTCATTTGCCGTTGTAATTTCTTTTCAGCATGCTTGCTGCAGGAACTGAAAGACAATCCGGTGCTGAGAATGAGCGTGAATAGGAGGATTTTTTTCATTGCGGTATATTGACGGGAATTAGAAAATGAAGCCGATGCTTTCGATGTCGAGATGTTTCTGATTGGTAGGCAGAACTTGAATATGGCTGCCTTGCAGCATCTGGATGGAACCAAAATCAATCAGGTTCTGGCCATTGTGTTGCAACATGACATGGACGGGAACCGCGTTGCGAATGCGGAATCCGTTGTTTTTGATATTTTCCTGAGAAGCAGTCTCCTCTGCATAGCTGTTTACAAAAGTAGGTGAAAAAACAAGCATATAATTGTCTTTTGCATCTGAAAAATCAGTGTTGGAAAGACCGTGTTCGGGATCTAAACTGAAGGCCACCAAGTCGTCCATGCTCTCTGGCGTTACATAGAAAGTGTATTCCAATTCGTCTTCCAATACCAAGCCGGTGAAAAGATCCAGGTAGTTCTTTTCCCATTGCTTCAATTCGGAAAGCATGCGGTCGATTGCTTCAGCGGAGTAGGGCGTCTCTTGTTCGCCGGCCACTAAACTGTATTGGTCCTTGCGACTTTTGCTGATAGCGTCTGCCGCCTCTTGCGCTTTTTGTTTGTTGCTGCGAGAAACCAATTTCGTGTGATTTGCAGGAACTTGAGTTACCACGCCGTCAATGATTTTGGTTTCCACAAAAGAATCTTCCATTTCGGTGAAGGAAGGGTCTGAGTAGTTCTTGAAGAAGCTGGGAATGGGTGTGCTGCTCAAGGTGTTGCATCTCATTAACGGGGTATAGTTTTGCGGCAAATTGTCAATGGCTGCGGCTTTAATTGCATCTAAGTTCTGCAACTGTTTCCCTGATATTAGGGCAAGGTAGGTGTGGGCGGGATCTGGAACGGTTATGGGTTTGATTTGAACCGCTTTGATTTTGTAAGAAGTGTGATTTTCTGTAATCACGTGGTTTAGCCCAAGGAGACTTTCCGCATAGTCGGCGTAATAACCTTGTACTTCGCGTACTTTCGTTACCGTGACGGTCATTTCAAAGGCGGTCGTGGGCAGCATGTAGTTTAAGGTTTGTCCAGAAACGCTTTGACCACTGTCTAACGGCAATGCATAGACGGCTTTTTGAGCTTGGCTGCTGAAAATCAGCAAAGAGAATGATAGCAGTATAAAAAACTTCTTCATAGTATTTTGGGGGTTATGAGTGTTAAAATTAATCGCGTCTTCCTAAGAAAATGTAAATGTAATAAAGGAGCGTTGCCAAGGAGGATAGGGCGGCCACAAGATAGGTGCGTGCGGCCCATTTGAGCGCGTCTTTGGCGTAGGCGTTTTCTTTGCCCGTAGTTATGCCCGTGGCATCCAGCCATTCCACTGCGCGAGCGGAAGCATTGTACTCAACGGGAAGCGTGATAAGGGAGAATAGGGTGGTCAAGCCAAAGAGGACGATGCCCAACAGCAGGACCCAAGTGCCAAGATTGGTGAAAGACATCAGTACGATGCCGGCGAGGAGTATCCATTGTGCCCATTGGGAACCGAATTGCACGGCGGGCACGATTTTGGAGCGCATATTCAACCAGTGGTAAGCCGTAGCATGCTGCACGGCATGCCCGCATTCGTGAGCGGCAACGGCGGCAGCAGCAATGCTGCGACTGCCATAGACGCCTTGACTCAAGTTCACGGTTTTGTCTTGCGGATTGTAATGGTCGGTAAGCCTGCCGGAAGTGCTGATGACCTTTACATCGTAGATGCCGTGGTCGTGCAACATCTTCTCCGCCACCTCTTTGCCAGTGAGAACGCTGCTGACAGGGATTTTAGAGGATTCTTCAATTCTTTTGTTAAAGACCTTGCCGACAATCCAGCTCAGGACCATAAATACGATAAATATTATCCAATACATAGGTCTGAATTTTGAAACGGCAAATGTACGAAAAATATGCCAATTTTTGTATTTTTGCACGCTTTTTTAATACGAACACATGAATAGTGAATTTGACGCAATAAAACGCCGTTATGGCATTATTGGTTTTGATGCTGCTTTGGAGACGGCAATCGATATCGCCGTCCAGGTTTCCAAAACCGATTTGTCGGTGCTGATTACGGGAGAGAGTGGCGTTGGCAAGGAGAATTTTCCGAAAATCATCCATAGTTATAGCGCTCGCAAAAGCGGGCCCTATATTGCTGTCAACTGCGGCGCTATTCCCGAAGGTACGATTGATTCTGAGCTTTTTGGTCATAAAAAAGGCGCGTTTACGGGCGCTGTCGAAGGCCGTAAGGGCTATTTCGAAAGCGCCGATGGCGGCACCATTTTCTTAGACGAAGTGGCCGACCTTCCTTTGGCAACGCAAGTGCGCCTGTTGCGTGTGCTGGAAAGCGGAGAATATATTAAAGTGGGCGATTCGGAAGTCCAAAAGACCAATGTGCGCGTCGTGGCGGCCACAAATGTCAATATTGAAGATAGAATCGCTAAAGGCAAATTTAGAGGGGATTTGTACTACCGTTTGTGTCAGGTACCCATCCATTTGCCGGCATTGCGCGAGCGAAAAGGTGACATTTTCCCGCTGTTTATGAAATTTGCCAGCGATTTTTCCGAAAAATACCGTATTCCAACTATCACGCTGACGGAAGAAGCTATCGAGGAATTGAAAAAATACAGTTGGCCGGGCAATATCCGCCAATTGAAAAATATCACAGAACGCATTTCCCTGTTGGAACAAGAACGTACCATCACGCGCGAAATGCTGCTGCCTTATTTGGTGGCGCCAAGTGGCTCTAATCTGCCTGCCTTGGTTCAAACGGAAGCCGATAAAAGCGACCGACTCCAATTCCAACTGCTGTTCCAAGCGGTAGGACAGTTGCGAGAGGAGGTCTCTGCCTTGCAAAATGTGGTGCAGCAACTGCTGAAGGATGATCCCGGGATGGCGTCAAAGGTTATCCCCGAAAATGAGGGGGACGATTTGGATATCACAATCACGAAGTCCGCTTCCGATAAAAAGTCGGTTATGCCTGACTTTGACGATTCTATTATTGTAGAAGAACAGGACGAGGAGGTTACCAAAGAAAAACTGGAACGCGCCCTGGCAAAGCATAATGGAAACCGCAAAAAGGCCGCGAAAGAGTTGGATACTTCCGAGCGCAATGTTTATCGTAAAATCAAAAAATTTGATCTATAATGAGCAAAGTATTGAAAAATGGATGGACAGTTGCGGCTTTGGTCATGCTGTGTTTGATGACCTCTTCTTGTAAGATGACGGTCTCCTTGACGGGCGGCACGATCGACGCGCGGGCGAAAACGGTCGCCATAACGACTTTCCCTAACAATGCTTCTTTGGTGAATCCAACACTCAGCCAGTCTTTTACCACGGCATTGAAGGATAAAATTCAGGGACAAACCCCGTTGACGATTGTCGGCTCGAATGGCGATTATGAATTGGAAGGCGAGATTACGGGCTATACGGTTTCACCCGTCGCTATCCAAGGCAATGAGACGGCCGCCATGAACCGCCTGACGATTACGGTTAGAGTCCGTTTTACGAATAAATTTGACGAAAATCAGAATTTTGACCAGTCCTTTTCTCGATACGCAGACTATTCGAGTTCACAGAATCTCAGCAGCGTGGAGTCTTCCCTGGTGGCTACCATCAGCGACGCGTTGACGGATGATATTTTCAACAAGGCGTTCGTGAATTGGTAAGGTTTTTGTATGATAAAGTTCCGCGCCGGAAAACCGCGGTTGTAATATTAGAAATTAGATGATGGAGAAAATCTATTTTAACGAATTTGTGAATGTTGGCTCAGGCAACGCCTTAGACACTTTGTCGGATTTGCAGAAGCACTATCCTGCTTCTCCGCTGGTCAACATCTTTTTCCTGAAGTTGCAACCCAATCGCGTTCAGTCCAAATCGCGTGCGCGCTTGTTGCTCACCTTGACGGATAGAACCAGATTCGCAGATTTGTCGGTGGAGACCGCCCCCGTTTTGGAAGTGCGCAAAGACTTGCCCGGCTTGTCGCAGGTGAAGTTGCCAGTGGATCATGGCGATGGCCTTCAGCCAGTATTTGTGAAACAGCACGATGAAGAGCATGACGACCGTCGAGTTTTAATCGATCAGCTGATAGAAAAATTCACGAAAGATGCGCCCAAAATCCAATATTCTTCCGAAATGCATGATGCGGATGCCAATTATGGAGAATCGAGCTTGGAGGATGATCCTAATATTGTAAGTGAAACATTAGCAAATATTTACGCTCAACAAGGATGCTATGACAAGGCGATTCAAATGTATGAAATTTTAAGGTTGCATTTTCCAGAAAAAAGTTGTTATTTTGCAGCCCAAATTGAAAAGGTGAAAAATGATTCACTGAAAGAAGAAAATTAACATAGTAAAAACAATAAATAAATTAGAAACAGATGTTTACACTTTGCGTTGTATTAATCATTTTGGCCTGTGTTGTATTGGCATTCGTGGTTTTGATTCAAAATTCTAAAGGTGGCGGTTTGGCTTCCAACTTCGCATCCTCAAACCAAATTATGGGTGTTCGCAAAACCACTGACGTTTTGGAAAAAACGACTTGGGGCCTTGGTGCTTTCATCATGGTGCTCTGCTTTGTTTGCGCTTTCTTGTCAAAAGCAGAAGTTAAATCTGAACGCCAAGACAATCAAGCTCAAACAGAACAAACTCAATCTGCAGGCGACAATCAAACCGAAACTCAAGAGTAGGTGATACCTGCTTTCAATATGTAATAAATGGACATGCAACACTTGTTTGACAAGCGCTGTATGTCTTTTGTATGAATATAATTAAATAGAAATAGATGAATATTAAGTACGAAAAAGTTCCTGGTTTGCTTCAGGAAGTCACATTTGAAATCAACAAGGAAGACTACGCTGAAAATTTGCGTAAAGCTTTGAACAAACAACAACGCTCTGCTAATGTTCCCGGTTTCAGACCGGGTTGTGCTCCGATGGGCATGATTAAGAGAATGTTCGAAAAACAACTCTTGGTTCAGGAAGTGGACCAATTGGTGAACACCAGCATGGATCAATTTATGAAAGATAACAATGTTAAGTTCATCTTCGAACCGCTGCCAGTAGAAGGAAAATCTGTCGTTGATTTTGAAAAACCAGATCACTTCGAATTCGTATATGAATATTCTTTGGCTCCTGAAGTCGAACTCGACTACGCCAAACTTCCGAAGGTGGTTGACTTCAAAGTTATCCCAACTGCTGAAGAACGCGAAAATTTCATCAAATCTTTGCGCGAACGTCATGGCAACTATGTGACCCCTGAAACCATCGAAGCCACCGACAGCCTCTCTGTTAAATATATGGACGGCGAAGAAGAAAAAGACGCTTTCTTCTTTATGCGTGATTTGAACGAAAAAGCTCAAAAATCCTTCATCGGCAAGAAAATGGGCGACGAGGTGACCTTGGCTCTGAAAGACGCTTTCACTTCCCCTATGGCACTTTCCCGTTTCTTGAAACTCAAAGAAGGTGAACAACCGGCTGCTGACAATGCCTATAAGTTCAAAATGAGCATCAAACATATCGGCCGTATCGAATTGGCAGAATTGAATGAAGAATTCTTCAAGAAAGCTTATCCAGATGGCAACATCACGACAGAAGCTGATCTGAATGCGGAAGCAGACAGAGTCATCATTGAACAATACAAACCAGAACTCGACCGTCAATTTATGAATGACGCTATCGAAATGCTGATTGACAATGTCGCAATGGAACTTCCTGACGATTTCATCAAACGTTATATCCTGCTGACGCAAAAAGATATGACCCCTGAAACATTGGAAGAAAAATACAAAGATTACCAACGCGCTTTCAAATGGCAAATCATAGAAGGCAAAATCGTTGAAGGCAATGATGTCAATGTCGGCATGGATGATGTCAAGAACTATTTCCGCGAATATTTCGTGAAGAACTACTTCGGCAATTTCAATGCAGAAGATGTGAAAGACCGTGTTGACCAACTGGTTAATGAGGCCGTTGCCAATAAAGAATATGTCAAGAGCGTTTATGATTTGCTCTTCGACCAAAAATTGACTGAACTTCTTCGCTCTAAACTCAACATCGACCATAAAGAAGGTGATGTGAAGGCATTTGTCGATATGTTGACGGCTCGCACTCAAAAGGACGCTGCTCCTGCTGAAAAGAAAGCCCCTGCAAAGAAGAAGGCTGCCGCTAAGAAGACAGAAGAACCAGCTGCAGAGGAAACCGAAGCTAAACCTAAAAAAACGAGAGCTAAAAGCACAAAGAAAACAACAGAAGAAACAAAATAATTTTTTTTAATCGTAAAACAAAACTATGACAATTCAAGACGAATTCAGAAATTACGCGCTGAAACAGCATGGCATCAGCAGCTTGAAGATGGATCGCTATGCCTCCATCACACGCAACTACATCACACCGTACATCATCGAAGAACGCCCGATGAACATTACTCAATTGGATGTGTTCTCTCGTTTGATGAAGGATAGAATCATTTTTTTGGGTGTGCCTATTGATGATGACGTTGCCAATATCATCCAAGCTCAATTGCTGTTTCTCGAGTCTCAAGACCAGGACCGCGATATTCAAATCTATTTGAACAGTCCTGGCGGTGTTGTATATGCTGGATTGGGCATATATGATACGATGCAATACCTTAAACCCGATGTCTCCACTATTTGCACCGGCATGGCCGCATCTATGGCGGCAGTATTGCTCTGTGCAGGTGCTACGGGCAAACGTTTTGCTCTTCCGCATTCCCGCGTGATGATTCACCAACCGATGGGCGGCGCTCAAGGCCAAGCATCGGATATCGAAATCGAAGCACAAGAAATCATGAAGATCAAGAAAGAACTTTATGAAATCATTGCTTATCATACCGGTAAGGATTTTGACCAAGTTTGGCAAGACTGCGATCGCGACCATTGGTTGATCGCTTCCGAAGCTAAAGAATATGGTCTTATCGACCAAGTGCTCTCTAACGATCGCAAAAAATAATGGCGAAACGAAATACGGATAGAATTTGCAGCTTTTGTGGCCGCACGATTCCCGAAGACCAATTTTTAATAGCCGGCTTGTCCGGCTTAATTTGTGGAGATTGCGTTCATGCCATCAATGACATTATGCGCAATGTGGAAGTGGAAAAAAACAAAAAGGAGGTCGAATCCCTGAAGGTCAATCTGCTGAAACCCCACGAGATTAAAGCTAAATTGGATGATTATGTTATCGGCCAGGACGAGGCCAAGAAGGTCTTGTCCGTGGCTGTTTACAATCATTACAAACGCTTGATGCAAGGGTCTTCTGAGGAAGATCAAGAGGTCGAGATTGAAAAATCGAATATTCTCTTGATTGGCGAAACGGGTACGGGTAAGACTTTGCTCGCTCGCACGATTGCTAAAATGTTGGATGTTCCGTTTTGCATAGCGGATGCTACCGTGTTTACACAGGCCGGCTATGTCGGCGAAGATGTGGAAAGCATCCTTAGCCGTCTGCTCCAAGCATCTGATTATGATGTGGCCCGTGCCGAACGAGGTATTGTCTTTATTGACGAAATCGATAAAATCGCGCGCAAAGGTTCGGAAAACCCGTCTATCACACGCGACGTTAGTGGCGAAGGCGTGCAACAGTCGTTGCTCAAATTGCTCGAAGGCTCTATCGTGAATGTCCCACCGCAAGGCGGTCGAAAACACCCAGAACAGGAGTTCATCCATGTCAATACGCAGAATATTCTCTTCGTGGGCAGTGGCGCGTTCAATAATTTGGAACAGGTCATCAGCGAACGTATGAATACGAATGCGATTGGCTATAACAAGAAAAACCGCACACTGGATAAAAACAATATGCTGCAATATGTCTCCGCTCAGGATATCAAGCAATTTGGCCTCATCCCCGAACTGTGTGGTCGTTTCCCGGTGATTACTTCCCTGAATCCGCTCGATGCGACGGCTTTGAAACAGATCTTGACGCAACCTAAGAATGCTTTGGTGAAGCAGTATGTGAAACTGTTCAAAATGGACGGCATCAAACTTACCTTCGAAGAAGCGGCTTTGGATTATATTGTGGATAAGGCGGTCGAACTCAAGCTGGGCGCCCGTGGCTTGCGCGCCATCGTTGAAAAAATCATGACCGACGCCATGTACGATTTTCCAAGCATGAACAAAAAGAGCATCGCGGTTACGGCTGCCTATGCCCGTGAACACTTCGAAAAATCCATCTTCTCCTTCCTGGACTAGTCCTAAAAGCCTTATTCCAGAATCTGCTTTTTATCGTCTTTGAATTGGCAGTTTTTTTGTATCTTTGCGGCCAATTTGAAAAATTCTATAATGGATAAAAATACGATTATCGGACTGCTTCTTATCATGGGTTTGCTGATGGGATTCAGTTTCTACCAAACCAGTAAGAACCAAAAACTTAGAGACGCGCAAATCCAGCAGATGGCGGAAGAGGCTGCCAAACATGAAGAGGACTCTATCAACTTATCGCTGAAACAAGAAGCAGCTAAAAATGACACCAACCAGGTGCAAACCCTGACACCCGCGGAGATGTTCTCCAATGCGCAGGTGTCTAATGATAACGACTACATTGTTGAAACGAAGAAGGCTATCTATGCTTTCAGTAAAAAGGGCGGCTGCCTGAGCAGTGTCCGCTTGAAGGACGTCTATCGCTATACGCCAAAGGATTCCGCCAAAATCCAACTCGAACTTTTCGAGGGCGGCACCAATGCGATGAGCTTGAACCTGCAACTCGCCGACCAGACTGAAATCTCTACCAAGGATTGCTATTTCTTGGCAGATGCCGATACGCTGATTGTTGACGAAAAGAACAATACGCTGTCGCTGCGTTTGTACCCGAACCGGAGAGGCGACTCTGCACAATGCCAAACGCAAGACGCTAAATCTTACATAGAATATCTTTACACTTTCAAGCCGGATGACTATCGTTTCTCATACAAAGTCCGCTTTGTGAATATGTCATCCTACCTCTACCCGAACAAGCATACTTACACGATGACTTGGACGGCCCAACCGCGTACGGTAGAGAAGAACTATGAGTATGAAAAGAATATCACCTCCATTTACTATATGGATAATGTGGATGAAGTCGGCAACTTGGATGAACGCAAGGACGACAAGAAGGATTTCAATTCCTCTTTGAAATGGGTCTCCTTCAAACAGCAGTTTTTCACCACCTGTTTGATCGTGGAGGACAAACCGTTCACTTCCGCTTCTTTGTCGGTTCAATCTCCTGAAAAAGAAGAAACTTCCGTTTTGAAAAACTGTGTGGCCGATTTGGATTTCGAGCTGGCCGATTTGGATAAGGGAAGTTTTGACATGTCCATGTATGTCGGTCCGAATCAATATCGCTTGCTCAAGAGCTACGACCTTAATTTGGAACGCCAAGTGCCACTGGGCTGGGGCTTTTTCTTGCTGCATTGGATCAACCGTTTTGTCATCATCCCGGTGTTCAACTGGCTCGAGGCATACGGGTTGAACTATGGCTTGATTATCCTTTTGCTGACCATCGCGCTGAAGGTTGTCTTGCTGCCGGTGGGTTACAAGACCTATATGTCTTCCGCTAAGATGCGTGCGTTGAAACCCGAATTGGAGGTTATCAATGCCCGCTACCCCAAGGATGAAGATATGATGAAGAAACAGCAAGCTACGATGAACTTGTATCGAAGTGCGGGCGTCAAACCTGCCGGCGGCTGTTTGCCGATGCTGCTGCAAATGCCTATTTTGATTGCTATGTATCGCTTCTTCCCGGCCGCATACGAATTGCGCCAGAAGTCCTTCTTGTGGGCAGAGGACCTTTCCACATATGACTCTATCTGGGACTTCGGCCACAAGGTGCCCTTGTATGGCGACCACATGAGTCTCTTCACCATCTTGATGACGATTGCAACCCTGTTCTACACTTGGCTGAATAACAAACTGATGAACCCGACCCAAGGCAATAAGGACCAGCAGCGTATGATGAATATGATGATGTACATGATGCCGATTATGTTCCTCTTCATGTTTAACAACTTCTCCTCCGCATTGACCTATTACTATTTGTTGTTCAACATCTTCACCTTTGTGCAAATGTTTATCTTCCGCTATGCGGTGAATGAAGATAAATTGCATGCTCAATTGCAGGCCAACATGAAAAAGCCGGTGAAGAAGTCCAAATTCCAACTCAAGATGGAAGAAATGCAAAAACAACAAGCTCAGATGATGAAGCAACAGCAGAATCAAAAGAGAAAATAATGAAATGTTGAAAAAATCGATGAATTTTTAAATACCAAAGAAATGGAAAATCAAGAAAAGAATGAAGTGTTGTCCAGAGCAGTAAAAGCTGGAAAGAGAACCTACTTTTTCGATGTGAAAAGTACGAAGACGGATGAATTGTATTTGACCATTACGGAAAGTAAACGCAAGTTTAACGCAGAGACGGGTAACTTTTTTTACGAGAAGCATAAAGTGTTTTTATATAAAGAGGATTTTGAAAAATTCCAAAATGCCTTGTCTGGCGTAATCGAGTTCATCAATACGGGAAAGGTTCCAGAAGAAACGATGTTCGATATGGACAGCCACAATGACGATGCTCGTTTTGAAGATGATTTTGACGCATTAAATCTTTCACTGTAATGGGTAAGATTGTCGCCATAGTAAATCAAAAGGGTGGGGTGGGCAAAACCACGACGGCGGTCAACTTGGCAGCCTCTTTGGCAGTGCTCGACTTCCGCGTTTTGTTGATTGACGCCGACCCCCAGGCAAATGCCTCCAGCGGCGTCGGATTCCAGCAGGACGATGATTCTGCCAGCATCTACGATTGCATGATTGGCAATAAGATGGCTGCAGAAGCAATTGTCAAAACGGAAATTCCTCACTTGGACTTGTTGCCGGCTACGATTGACCTCGTCGGTGCTGAAATCGAGATGATCTCCTTTGACCGTCGCGAGTACCGCATGAAAGATGCCGTCACGACACTTAAAAATGACTATGACTTCATCTTCGTGGATTGCGCTCCATCTCTGGGCCTCATCACCTTGAATGCGCTCGTGGCTGCCGACTCCGTGATTATCCCTGTACAATGCGAATACTTTGCCCTCGAAGGCTTGGGCAAATTGCTGAACACCATTCGCCTGGTGCAATCTAATATGAATCCGAACTTGGCCATCGAAGGCATCTTGCTGACGATGTACACCTCCCGCTACAAATCTTCTAATGCGGTGGTGGATGATGTCCGCCTCCATTGCAAGGATATTGTTTTCAATACGGTGGTGTCCCGTAACGTTCGCCTGAGCGAGGCCCCAAGTTACGGCAAACCGATTGTGCTCTATGATGTCCAGTCCAGAGGCAATACCAACTATCTGAACTTGGCAAAGGAGTTCTTGCTTAAAAATGGTTATACTATCTAAACAAAATAAATATGACGAAGAATGATAAACCCCTGGGCCGTGGCTTAGGCGCCTTGTTGGGCGGTACTGAAATACCAACTGGAAGCAATCCTCATTACGCTGTGGGCAACAACAGCTTTATCAAATTGGAATCCATCGAGGTTAATCCCTATCAGCCGCGTGTCCAATTTGACGAAGAAGAATTGCAGCAACTTTCTCAATCTATCAAGACCTATGGACTGATTCAGCCGATTACGGTACGCCCGATTGAAAACGGCAAGTATCAGCTGATTTCGGGCGAACGTCGTTTCCGCGCCGCTAAGTTGGCCGGTCTGACTGAAATTCCCGCTTTTGTCCGCACGGTAGATGATGTGCAATCGGTGCAAATGGCCTTGGTTGAGAATATCCAACGCTCCGATTTGAATGCGATAGAAGTTGCCATGTGCTACCAACTCCTGATGGATGAGTGCCATCTTAAACAAGAGGAACTCAGCGAGAAACTGGGCAAAGACCGCAGCACGATTTCTAACTATCTTCGTTTGCTGAAACTC
>JAKSMD010000039.1 GCA_024400815.1 Bacteroidales bacterium
GCCAGCGTTCATCCTGAGCCAGGATCAAACTCTCCATCCTAATTAATTTCTTTCTCTTTTTTTGTCTGTCCCGACTTTATCGCTTGCGAATCCTCAAAAAAATCCTTGAGTATTTGCTACATCCTTCCATTCTTTCAATGAACTCTCCCAATCTCTCTCCCCTCGTCCCGGCGGGCTGCCCCGTTTCCCTCTCAATTGGGACCGCAAAAATAGCCTTTTTCCATTACCGGCGAACACCTCCCGGCAACTTTTTTTCATTATTTTACACATCTCGCTGTGATTCAGCAAAATAAAATTTATTTTTTTCGTTTTTTTCCGCGCTTTATGACGAAAACAATCCGTTTTTAGGCCTGTTCAGGGCCGTTTTCTGGACCGTTTTTCAGTCCGTTTCGGAGTTTTTTCGGAAAAAGTGCAAAAAAACGCATTAACGAAGCATGAAATTTGGGGATGAGAGAAGTGGGGAATCAAAGGATAATTCCTTAAAAGGATGCTTAAATATTATCTTATGATCAAAGAAAAGAATTTACAATATATAATATAAGGGGTGACTTTCGACATTCTCAAAATAGAATCATAAGAATTTCGGGAGAAAACTGAATAGGATGGGAATAAAGTGCCCGACCATGCGGCAGCGATTGAAGCACATTTACTTGCGTGCGGGGAGGTGGATAGTTTTTTTATGGAAGCAAATCTGGACAAATCTGAAACAAATTATGCGCCTGACGGCTCATGGTGGGTGGGGAGCAAGTTAGTGCGAAAAGCGCGACGGCATAGCGGTGGGATTCATCATAAAAAAGCAAAGGTTAGAAAATCGTGTGCGCAAGCAATGCCGGGCCGCCCAAATTCAGTTAGAGATTTAGAATAAGAATTTAGGGGTGACTATTATCGGAACATGAGGAATTGAAAGGAGATACAATGTTGTTTTATGCGAATGAAATGTAGATAAAGCGGGACTCTGAATAATTACAATGTAGTTGTAAAGACCATGCGACTATATCCATATTGTGGGAAACGCCATAATCATGGGGATTCGACAAGAATGAAAAAAATAATCGGTTGCCGCTGAAACTAATCAAAAAAAGTGTATTTTTGCGCCCCTTAATTAACAATTAGTATTAATCAAAAAAGAAAGAGGTATTACCTATGATTATTGTTCCCATTAAAGAAGGCGATTCAATCGACAAAGCGCTGAAGAAACTCAAAAAGAAATTCGACAAAATTGGTGTGAAGAAAGAAATTCGTGCCAGACAAGAATTCACCAAAAAGAGCGTCATCAGACGGGAGCAATTGCGCAAAGCCATCTATGTTCAACAGCTTCGCAATGCTGAAAACGAATAATTGGATGTTTGCCAATCGAAAAAGAAAACAGGGTTCCCCTGTTTTTTTTTATCAATCATGTAAACATATAATTATATATACAATATTATGATAGATTACCAATCTTTCATTTCGTATCTTCAAAAAGAGAAACGGGCGTCCATACATACAGTAACTGCCTATCAAGGAGACTTGGTGCAATTCGCAGAATACATGTCGCAGAAGTTAGAGATTACTTCAACACAAGACATCACCTCAAATGACATCAGGACTTGGATTATGACTTTGCTAGAAGACGAGCACGACAGTGGGCGGACAGTGCGTAGAAAAATCAGTGCTTTGAAAGCATTTTACCGATATGAAGTCAAAATTGGTGTTGTTCGTTCCAATCCCATGAGTACCATACAATCTCCGGCCTGCAAAAAAAGGCTGCCCACCTATGTAGAGCAAGCGGATATGGAGAAGTTGTTTTCTGAAAATCTATTTGCGGACACCTTTGAAGGTTTCCGTGACCGGACCATTATTGAGTTGTTTTATGCAACGGGGATGCGTCTAACAGAACTGCTCAACATCAAAAAGCAAGACATCAACTTTTACGAAAACAGCATTAAAGTGCTGGGTAAAAGAGATAAAGAGCGAATCATCCCTTTCGGGAACAACATGCGCGACTTATTAACAAAGCACTTAGAATATTATCAAAAAAAAATTGTTCCAGAGAACGAAAATTATTATATCTTTGTTGCCGGCAATGGAAAGAAACTATACCCAAAAGCCGTCTATAGAATTGTACGCAAATATCTGGACATGGTAACCACAATTGACAAGAGAAGTCCACACGTCATTCGACACACCTTTGCCACGCACATGCTGAATAACGGTGCTGATTTGAATGCCATCAAAGAGATATTAGGGCACAGCAATTTGGCCGCCACCCAGGTTTACACGCACAACTCCATAGAGCAACTCAAATCAATTTACAAACAAGCCCATCCAAGGGCATAAACAAAGGAGGTTATTATGACAATTAGCATTTCTTCCGTACATTTCAAAACGGATCAAAAGTTAGAGGAATTCATCAACGAAAAAGTTGAAAAATTGAACAAAGTTCATGACGGCATTATCGGTTCGGATGTGACTCTGAAATTGGAAAACACGGACTCTCCAGAAAACAAGCCCGTTGAAATCAGGATGGTAATCAAGGGCAATGACGCAATTGCCAGCAAGACTGCCAAGACATTTGAAGAAGCCACGGACCTTGCCGTTGATGCACTCAAAAAACAGCTCCTCAAAATTAAGGAAAAAGAACAAACCAAAAGATAATATATCTTTATAACCCAAAGAGCCGCTCCAGGAATCCTGAAGCGGCTCTTTTATTTATCATGAAAGCCTTATTTCACATAATAAGTCAACTTCATATTGATGCTTACGCGCTTTTGTTTGGAAGAGGTGTTGAAAGCGCCGCCCCAAGTATAGGAATCTTCAGAAGAGTTTGGAGCCGTGATTTGGAAAACGCCTGTAGTAGCGGTTTTCAAATCGCCCAATTTTGCACCGGCATTTTTAGTAATAGTTTCTGCACGTTCTTTAGCATTTTTGGATGCTTCTGCTAGCATTTCCATCTTCAAATCCGACAATTTCGTATAGTAGTATTCAGGTTCAAAACTGCTGATTTTGATATTCTGATCATACAATTCTGAAATTTCCCGAATAATTTTCTCGACTTTATCCACATCTTTAGAGGAAATTCTTACAGATTGTTCCGCTTGATATCCTTGAAACCTTTCAATCCAACGACCATCCTCCCACTGAGAATCATATTTAGGAGAGGTAGAAATATTCACGAAATCCATTTCAGCATCTTTAAGGCCTTTGCTTTTCAGGAAGTCCTTTACCACTTTGGATTGGGCTTTAACCTTGTTATAAGATTGTTTCATATCCATATCCAAAGCATCGAATCTCAAATTCCAAACAATCAAGTCGGATGTGAAATCTTTCTCCGCCAGACCTACTACGGAAACCGTCTTAGCTGGTTTCTTAGTTTGATAGAATGCAATACCGACGGCCATTGCCGCAAGAATAAAACTAACGCCCAAAATAATGGCAATTGTCAATTTGTTATTTTTCATATTCGTAATGATTATTAAACACGACACATAACGATTTTTATTTTAAAAAATTATAAAATCGAAAAAATAAAATTATGACTATAACACGATTATTTTATCAGCGTTACTGAACCATGCATAGGATATGTTGCCGTGCCCGTCAAAGTATTTACCATCACATTACAACTGTAGTAATAAACGCCATCCGAGCACATTTTATGTGAATTCATATCTGTACCATCCCACAGAATGCGAGGGTCATCCGTTTTGAACACCATCCTGCCCCAACGATCAAAAATCCGCATATCCACTTGATAAGCTCCAGTATATGGAGGTATCGGTTCAAAGAAGTCATTTACTTGATCGCCATTAGGGGTAAAGACATTGGGCAGGGTATAGTTGAAGCAATCATAGATGTCAATACAAACAGAATCCACCAATCCAGTTTGATTTCGATTAAAATCTGCCACAGACATAGAGAAGCAACCCACAATCACATTTTCGCTAGTGAAATCGTACACACAAGGCGACAGGTAGCAAGTTTCTGCCAAATCGAAAGAGTCGATACAGGTAAATTCACCTGCTAAAGTCGGTTTATAGTATATATAATAATAGTAAGCGTCGGAAGCCATGCTATCTGAAGAAAACGTCCATTGAAAATGGACCACAGAACAGTCCGTAGAAATTTCAATAGAAGGCATCTCTGGAGGCTGATTGTCATACGGAACACCGCAAGTCTGTTGTGAGCGGTTATACAAAGGGCCAACCGTGTCAGGCACCCAATAGTAGCCTTCCGCTTCAACATAGTAACAGTATTGCTGACCATTTTCCAAACCTGTATCCAGATAATGCGATTCAGGGGTCTCCGCAAGTAACGTCCACGAATTGCTATGTTCATTTAAGCGATAAATCTTATAATTCACATTATTCCATGGTTGTTGGACACTCCATGACAAGCCCAATTTTTTATCATGCGGTTGTATTGACAAAAATATAGAGGAGGCCGGATCAGATTTTTCAATTAGCGTATCCGCATTAGAGAAATGGACCACATAGGTATAGGCATACAATTCCGTGTTGATATCATGGTCAAGATACTCCATTGTATCTTCGGTAAGCATCCAGGGGGTAGTATTCAATTGGATAAAATGGGAAGTATCCGCAGATGACCTGCGATAAAGATCATAAGTATAGGGAGGAGGAAAGGCCACCGAATCTATTTCGACCGGGCGAATCCAGCGAACCTTTACCGTTCCAAATTCCGAATCTGTTGATACCACGTCAGCATTGATAATCAGGGGAGCATCATTGGCAATGCTCACACAACTTTCGTTTGAAACATAACTTTCAGCGCCATCTTCAAAGAAGGCTACCACCCGATAGCAATACTCATTGGCATGATACAGTGGCAAAAAAGAACCTTCATCCACAAAAGTCGTATCAGTCCATGCATTTGTGGAGCCAATCCACTCATAGCCATTTCCTTCGGGCATGCCCGTTTCGCAATAATCTGGTTCAAAAGGATTGCTGCCTTCACGACGATAAATGTCATAGCCTTTTGCATTGGGGCAAGAATCTGGAGCCCACGTCAAACGAACGGCATTGCCCACAGGGATAGCCTCCAAATTTTCTGGAGCTGGCGCTATCACCTGAATTTGAACCGTCTGGAAAGAGACCAAGTCTACTTGTGGACCATCATCCTGGGCTCTGAATTGGATAACATACGGGGTCTTTTTAATATGATCGCAAGTCGTGTACCAAACCACATTAACGGAATAGGGAACACTATCCGTGATTGGCATAAAATGAGCCGGCGAATTCTCCAAGAACAATGGTTCGCCTGAAGCAGAAAGTGTCACATGAGCCGAAGTATTATCGCGGACTTCAACAGGCAGTACAAGATGGGTTCCGGCAACCACACAGGTATCTTGGACCAGCACTTCTGGAGGCTGATTATTACAAGGAGCGATTGTAATTTGCATATCCCGAACCATGCTGCTAATCATGACACCATTGCGCCATTCTTGAATTAGAATAGCGATATTGTATTCGCCCGCCATAGTCGGACTATCCCAAGTCAGGTCACCGGTTAGAGAATCTATCGCAATAAAATTAGATGCATTAGGCAGCGCGTAGCCCGGAATATCTTCTCCGTTATAACCACGGCAGTTAATCAAACTATAAGAAAGACTATCGCCATCAGCGTCATAGGCTCCAGGGTTATGGTAATACGGAGCATTTGTGCAACCGTTATCGATAGGTGGATTGAGCAATTGCGGAGAGGAATTTCCGCCTAAAAACGGATTAATTACAATAATCGTTTCAATAAAAAAAGGTATTTCTACAGAGCTTGGGATATTGACAATACCAGCGTTACGATTAGGGTCTTCAAAGGTAACATGAAATGTTCCAGCTGCAGAAAATGTATGTCGAGCCACATAGACATTTTTGCTAATGTTATTGCCAAGAGAAGTTTGCAGTGCACGTTGAATCGTCGAAGTGCTGCCATCACCCCAAACGACATCAATTTCAGGTCTATCGGCAGGACTCAACGAATAGGTATAGGAAGTCACTGTAAATTCGTAGGTCAGTCCAGACACATAGACATAACTGATTTCGCCCGCACGCTGGTGGGTGGCCCAGCTGGTTTTGCCCAGCAACAAGAAGAGCACCAGCAATACAGAGCGGAAAAGTCGTTTATTCAATTGATTCATTCTATTTTCTAACCACGACATCATTCTGTAACTGATAACATTGTCCGCTTTCCGAACAATGTGCAAATCCATTTTCATCAAATTGGAGTGGTTGTCCAAACTCACTCACCCACCCTATTTGTCTGGCAGGATTTCCGACGACCAAGGCAAAATCAGGGACATCATGCGTAACCACCGCGCCAGCACCAATAAAAGCATACCTGCCAATCGTATTGCCACAAACAATAGTGGCATTTGCGCCAATGGATGCGCCTTTGCGCACCAATGTAGGTTTATATTCATTTTTACGGTCAATGGCGCTTCTTGGATTTGTCACATTGGTAAACACCATAGAGGGGCCCAAAAAGACATCATCCTCACAGACTACGCCCTTGTAAATCGAGACATTGTTTTGGATTTTGACATTATTACCCAAAACAACATCTGCTGCCACAAACACATTTTGTCCTATATTGCAATTGTCACCAATCACGCAACCAGACATCAGATGCGTGAAATGCCAAATGTGCGTCCCTGCGCCGATCTGGCAAGGTTCATCAATAACCGCTGTAGGATGAGCAAAATAATCCATTTTATTCCATTGCATTTAATAGATTTTCAACAATAAAAGAGAGTTGTTCCTCATTCAATTCCGTATGCATCGGCAGGGAAAGCACTTGCGATGCCAATGTCTCAGTCACAGGAAAAGAACCTTCGGCATAGTCCAAATCGCGGTACCCCATATTTAGATGAACCGGAACAGGGTAATACACCGCAGTAGGGATGCCTTGGGATTTCAATTCCATTTGCACTTGATCCCGTTTAGGTTGTAACAATTTCAAAGTGTATTGATGATACACATGGGTGGTGAACGGTGCCGTGACTGGTATTTCCAAAGCAGAACAGCGAGACAAATGGTGGTTGTAAAATGCAGCTGCCTTTCTGTGTGCTTCCGTATAAGCATTCAAATATTTTAGTTTCACAGAAAGGATTGCAGCTTGGATAGCATCCAATCTGGAATTCACGCCCACGCAATCATGATGGTACTTCACGGCAGAGCCGTGAGAAGCAATCATTTTTATTTTCTTTGCCAAAGTTTCATCTTGCGTAAACAGTGCGCCGCCATCGCCATAGCATCCCAGATTTTTAGATGGGAAAAACGAAGTACACCCAATCGTGCCCATCGTTCCGGCCTGACGGACAGTACCATCAGAGAAAGTCACCGTTGCTCCAATGGCCTGACAGGCATCTTCTACTACATATAGATTATATTGTTGGGCGATTTGTAGAATAGATTCCATATCTGCACACTGACCGAAAAGATGTACGGGGACAATCGCTTTTGTTCGCTCAGTAATCGCAGATTTCAGTTGCGACACATCCATATTGAAGGTATCTGGAATGATATCTACAAATACAGGTTTTAAGCCGAGCAAGCGAATAACTTCTACGGTAGATATGAAAGTAAAAGGGACCGTAATCACTTCGTCGCCGGGTTTGAGATCCAACGCCATGAGCGCAATCTGAAGCGCATCCGTTCCATTTGCGCAGCCCACGACAAATTTGGAACCTGTAAAAGAAGCCAGTTCTGATTGAAAATTTGCTACTGCTGGACCATTAATAAATCCAGCCTCATTGATAACCCGCTGTATAGCGTCATCAACTTCAGACTTAATTTTCTTATACTGGCCTTGCAGGTCAACCATTTGTATCACTTCCATACTATAAAAGTTAAGGGCGCAAAGATAATGCTTTTTTTGTATCTTTGCCCGCTCAAAAATTAAACATAATTAACTAATAAAATATAACAACTATGTCTATCATTAAACCGTTTAGAGGCTTGCGTCCTCCGAAAGAAATCGTTGAAAAACTTGCGTCTCGTCCCTATGACGTATTGAACAGTGAAGAAGCTCGTAAAGAATGTGAAGGCAATCCGTATAGTTTGCTTCATGTAACGAAAGCTGAAATCGACCTTCCGGAAGGCATTAAGGACACTGATCCAGAAGTTTATTTGCAAGTTGTTAAGAACTACAACTCATTCAAAGATTATGGTTGGTTAGTTCAAGACAAAGAAGAAAAGCTTTACATCTACGCTCAAAGCATGAACCCAACTGAGGCTAACGCACGTTGGCAATATGGCATTGTGGCTTGCGCTTACAGTGAAGATTATGTAAACAAAATCATCAAAAAACACGAATTGACTCGTAAAGACAAAGAAGAAGACCGCATGCGTCACGTTCGCATCACGAATGCTAATGTTGAACCGGTATTTTTCGCATATCCAGCTATCGCTCGTATTGACGAAATCGTGGCTTCCATCACCTGCAAAGAACCTGTTTACGATTTCATCGCAAAAGAAGATGGTTTCGGCCACAGATTCTGGGTTATCGACGACCGCAAACTCATTGACGAATTGGTAGAAATTTTCGACAAACAAGTTCCGGCCATGTACATCGCAGACGGTCACCACCGTAGTGCAGCTGCCGCTTTGGTTGGCCAAGAAAAGAAAGAACACAATCCTAACCACACGGGCAAAGAAGAATACAACTACTTCATGACTGTTATCTTCCCAGACAACCAATTGAACGTTATCGACTACAATCGTGTAGTAAAAGACCTCAATGGTTTGAGCAAAGAACAATTCCTCAACGCATTGAACGAAGCTTATGTCGTTGAAGATATGGGTGTCGAAATCTACACACCTAGCAAACTTCACGAACACAGCATGTATTTGGATGGCCATTGGTACAAGATGACAGCAAAAGCCGGCAAATACAATGACAACGATCCTATCGGCGTTCTCGATGTTAAGATTCTAAGCGACCATGTTTTGGATACCATCCTCGGCATTAAAGACCTTCGTACAGACAAGAGAATCGACTTCGTTGGCGGCATCCGTGGCTTAGGCGAATTGAAACGTCGTGTTGACAGCGGTGAAATGCAAGTCGCTTTCGCACTTTATCCTGTTTCCATGCAACAAATCATTGACATTGCAGACACAGGCAACATCATGCCTCCGAAGACCACTTGGTTCGAACCGAAACTCCGTTCCGGTCTTGTTATCCACGAATTAAACTAATTCATTACATATAGATGTTCAAGGTTCCTGTATTGCTCATAATCTACAACAGGATTGAGGAGACGCACAACGTATTCGAAGTCTTGAAAACCATTCAACCCACCGAGTTGTATATCGCTGGAGATGCTCCGAAAGCAGACAACATGGTGGATCGCATGCGTGCCTACCAGACTCGCTCCGTCATTCAACCCGAATGGCCCTGTCAACTGCACACCAATTGGCAAGAAACGCATTTAGGCAAGTCTAAAATGATTGAAAAATCTATCAAATGGTTTTTCGAGAATGAGGAAGAAGGCATCATCCTTTTTGAAGATGCCATTCCCAGTTACGATTTCTTCCCATACTGTGAGGAATTACTGAACCGATACAGGAACAATGAACATATATATAGTATCGGCGGCACCTATTTAAGACATAGGAGCCGGAAAAGACATACGAAAAGATTGCGCAAAGGCGGAAGTTCCTATTTCTTCTCCGCTTACGCATCTCCATGGGGATTTGCCTCTTGGAGGAACCGCTGGGCCGACTTCAGTTTGTCCATGGACCAATACAACAGCGACGATTTCACAAAAATTGTTGCGCCCTACATGAAGAAACAAAAGCACAAAATCTATTGGACCAATCGCTTCAACATTATTAAGAAATACAAAGCCACTTATTGGGACTACCAATGCAATCTTCACATTTGGGCTCATGGCGGAAAATGCATAACCCCCTACCTGAATTTGGTCACCAATATCGGCTTCCGAAAACAAGATATCCGAAAAATACGTCGTCTGAAACGTAATTCCTACCCGATTATGCCATTGGTACATCCCAATAGCGAAGAATTAAATCACAAAGAAGAAAAATACATGTTCAAACACATCTACAACAAAGCCTATATATACTTGTTTAGAGACTGGTTGAAAGAGTTATTCCCAAATAAAAACGAATAAGTGTTTTTGGCATTCCACATATTAAAAAAAAATGTATTTTTGCGCCCTAAAAATAAATAGAAAGAAATTATGGCAAGTAACGAACAATTAGGCACTAAGAAAAGCGAACAAGAACAAGGAAATGAAAATTTCGTCACAAGAATCCTTGCTTTCTTCAACAAATATCAAAACATCATCTACGGCGTACTCATCGGTTTATTGGTCGTAGTATGTGCAATCATCGCATTCAACAGATTTTATATTCAGAAAAAGAATGGTGAAGCTTCCGCAGCTATCGTTCAACCGATCCAATGGCTCACCGCAGGTGATACCGCTTCTGTAAAACTCGCTTTGGATGGTGATGACGACAATGACGGTTTCCTCTCCATCGCTAAAGGTTACAAACTCACCAAAACATCCAACACCGCCAACTACTATGCTGGCTTGTGCTACCTCAAATTGGGTCAAAAGGATGAAGCAATGGATTATTTGAAGAAATTCAAAAAGAAAGAAGATATTATGTGGTATGCATGTCAAGCAACCATCGCTGACCTTTATGATGAAAATGGCGATGTGAACAATGCCATCAAATATTACGAAAAAGCCATCAAAGGTGAGGATCCTTATTTCACACCTATCGCCCTCTTCAAATTAGGTCAAATTTATGAAAGACAAGGCAAATGGGCTGACGCTTCCAATGCATATCAAGAAATTGAAAACAGATTCTACAACGAATACAACAGAATGAGCGTTGCTCAATACGCAGAAAGAGCAAAAGCTAATTCTTCAAAATAAGAAATGGCTGAATAAAAGAGTCTGACCTCTTCAACCATCATTTCAAATAGACATATCAATCGGTAATGGGGAGACTCATTACCGATTTTCATTTATACTTAATACGGATAATATGAAAATAGTTTTCATGGGCACACCGGAGTTTGCTGTGACCATATTGGATAAAATCATTGAAGTGGGCCATCAGGTTGTTGGCGTCGTAACCACTCCCGACAAACCCGCAGGGCGCGGGCAGCACCTGCACTTTTCCGACGTAAAACAATATGCCTTGGCACATGAATTGCCCATATTGCAACCAGAAAAGATGAAAGACGAACAATTCATCCAAGAACTTGCCGCATGGGATGCCGATGTGTTCGTTGTAGTTGCCTTCCGCATGCTGCCCAAAGTTGTTTATACTATTCCTCCTAAAGGAACATTCAATGTTCACGCCTCATTGCTGCCGCAATATCGCGGCGCGGCGCCAATACAATGGGCAATCATCAACGGAGAACAGAAAAGCGGCGTTACCACATTCTTTTTAGACGAGCACACCGACACAGGCGCCATCATTCGTCAAACGGAAGTCGAAATTGCGGATACGGATACCGGCGGCATACTTCACGACAAACTCATGCTGGCAGGCGCACAAATTGCCATCGACACATTGAGTGACATTGAACATGGGACATTGAATCTGAAAGAGCAGCCGCAAAGCGAGAACTTGAAACCGGCGCCCAAAATTTTCAAAGAAGACATGCACATCAATTGGAATGACACCGCCGAAAACATCTACAATAAAATTCGCGGACTGTCGCCCTACCCAACCGCCTTTGGCCTTATCGGATTCAATGATGGCAAGCAAGAAAGAAATCTATTCATGAAAATCTATGAATGCCATATTACTGACATCAAAAGCAAGGAAAAACCTGGCACCATAACAATAAAAGACGACAAAAGACTGACTATTTGCACTCAAAACTTTGAAATTGCGATAGAAAACCTACAATTAGAGGGCAAAAAGCGAATGAACACTGAAGATTTTCTAAAAGGTTTTAGAAAAGACAACTATACTGATTTTTTAATTTAGTATAGCTATTAAATAATATTCATCGCAACTATAAACATATTTATTAAAATATCTACATATAGGAAATTTTATTCTTGTAACAATGCGATTGTAAGCATTTTAGACTAAATTTGCTGCTCATTTGTAAAACAAACACAAACCTTTTAAATTTAATAAGTATGAATAAAAGTGATTTAATTGATGCAATGGCTGAAAAAGCCGGTTTAACAAAAGTTCAAGCTAAAAACGCTTTAGACGCTTTCATGTGCGCTACCAATGACACCCTTAAAAAAGGTGACAAAATTTCTTTGGTTGGTTTCGGTACATTCCAAATCGTAGAACGTGCTGCTAGAAAAGGCCACAATCCTGCAACTGGCAAATCCATCAAGATTCCTGCAAAGAAAGTCGTCAAATTCAAAGCTGGCGCTGGCTTAGCAAAATAATTTTCACTATTGAAACCATAGGAAGAGGCCCTTGCAATAAGGGCTTCTTTCATTTTAACTAATAAACATCTTTGGAATGAGAATAGATAACGCGCAACTCAGGGACCAACTCATAGAACATCTGTCCCAATTTGTCACAGAAGAACGCCGTGCCAGAATAGAGGAAGTGCTAGCCCAACGCACTCGGCATATCACAGTCGTATTAGAAGACCTTTACCAAACGCAAAATATCAGCGCCGTCATGCGCACCTGCGACTGCTACGGCATTCAAGACGCATACATTGTTGAGAACCGCAACGAATTCGAAGTTCACAAAGATATCAGCATGGGTGCCGACAAATGGCTGACCCTGCACCAGTATCCGCATGCAGAGCACAACATGCGCCAATGCATTGAAGATCTGCATCAAAAAGGATACACCGTCGTGGCGACCCTGCCTGACGAAAAAAAGACAACCATTCACGATTTACCAATCAATCAGAAAACCGCTTTTCTGTTCGGCACAGAATTGACAGGTTTATCGGATGAGGCCATACAATACGCTGACTGCAACGCCCTCATTCCCATGTACGGCTTTACAGAAAGTTTCAATATATCCAACTCGGCGGCCATCATTCTATCCAACTTTTCAGAAAGATTGAGACATTCAGATGTAGATTGGAAATTATCATCCGAAGAAGAAAAAGAAATCTATTTCGACTGGCTTCAAAAGAGTATGCGAGACGCGGACGCCGTTATTCGCCATTTTCTTTCGACACATCCGTAAGCATATTTTTTTTCCATTGGAAATATCCTAAAACAGCCACCAAAGTATAAACAGCATACAAAATAGCCGTCGGATATAGGCCTTTCCACACATAGAGCACTGCGGAGACCACATCCACAACAATCCAGAACAGCCACTGTTCCAAGAATTTTTTCGCCAAAAGCCACATAGCCACAATGCTCAATGCGGTAGTAAAGCTGTCGCCCAAAGGCACAGGACTGTCCGTCAAATATTCCAACAGCACGAATAGCGCACCCCATAGCAGCAATGAGATAGCTGCTATATATATAATAGTAGTAGAGGGAACATGAGTTATGGGCAATTCTGCTACGATTTCCGTTTTGTCACGATGCCGATGCCGGCGCCACAAAGCCAGTCCGTAGATGTTTGCACCAATGTAATAAAGATTAACAGCCGCATCGGCGTAAAATTTCCCATTAAAAAAAATAACAACATAAAACAGGGACATCAGAATGCCCACTGGCCAAAGCCAGGCATTCGCCTTATACTCTAATAACAAGTATATCAGGCCGATGACGGCGCCAATAATTTCTACAACTTCCATAATTGATAATCGGTTGCAAAAGTACAAAATTGTTATCAGAAAAGTGAGGGCATACAAATGATGACATCTAACCTTTTTTTTGTATTTTTGCAGCTGTTTATTTAAAAGCATATCAATATGGCAACTATCGATTACGAAGGAAAAACATTTGAATTAGATGGTGACGGCTTCATGCTCAAACCAGAAGAATGGACCGAAGGTCTCGCTGCCGAAATCGCAAAAGCAGATGGCATCAACGAGCTCAACGAAAATCACTGGAAAATCATCCGCTGCATTCGTGAAAATTACGAAGACAAAGGAATTGCTCCTATGGTTCGCGTTATCTGCAAGACATCTGGTCTAAAGTTAAAAGAAATCTACGAATTGTTCCCATTGGGTCCCGCAAGAGGAGCTTGCCGTGTGGCAGGCCTTCCGAAACCTGAAGGTTGCGTTTAATAGTATTTATTAGCATTTATCACAATGTCTGTTATTCAATATTTAGCCATTGCAGCTGCAGTATATTGCATCTGCAGTTTGTTTGTGTATTTTATTCGCATCATCAGTTTAGGCAAGCCCAATGATTTGTCAGAAAAAAGCGGTGATACCGGCAAAGGCATTCTTTATGCCAACACGACGGCCATGTTGCCGCAAAACAAAGAGTCGGCGTACCTTCATATTCCGTCTTACGCCACTGGCATGTTATTCCACATCGGTACATTCTGCTGTATGCTGATCTGGATTTTGTCTTTCTTCCCATTTTTCAACAATTGGATTTGCAACGACAGTTGCTATCATTTGATTATCCCAGCAGTTTTGCTTTTCACCTGCGTCAGCGGATACATTCTTTTGCTGAGACGCGCGTTTTCCAAAGACTTGAAAGGATTGTCCAACCCGGACGACTACATTTCCAATGCGGCGACTTCCACCTTCCAACTGATGACCATTCTATATTTGTGCATGCCTTCCTGCAAAATTATTGTTACATTATATTATATAATGTGCATCATATTGTTCCTCTATCTTCCTTTGGGGAAATTAAGACATGTCATTTTCTACTTCGCAGCCAGATATCACATCGGATTTTTCTATGGCTGGCGTAATGTATGGCCCAAACACGAAGACTAACTCAATCTATAAACATGAAATTAGATTTTTTAGGCGCTACTGAAGAAGTTACCGGTAGCAAATTCATGCTCACGACCCTTAAAGGGGCTAAAATCCTATTGGATTGTGGTATGTATCAAGGTAAAGGTTTGGAAACCGATGAAATGAACCGCGACTTAGGTTTTGATCCTACTGAGATCGACTTTCTCCTTTTGTCGCATGCGCACATCGACCATTCTGGCCTTATACCATATATATATAAATTGGGGTTCCGCGGCAAAGTATTCTGCACTCCAGCAACGCGCGACTTGTGCGCCATCATGTTGGCAGACTCCGGCAGAATCCAAGAAGCCGATGCCAAACAATTCAACAAAAAAGAAGACCGTATTGGCAAAGAGCCTATCGAACCTATTTACACTGAAAAAGACGCAGCGGAATGCATGTCCCAATTCGTCAGTATTCCGCACGAATTGGCATTCAACATCACCCCTGATGTAGCCATTCAATTTTTCGAATCCGGTCACATGCTGGGCAGCAGCGCCATATTCATCACTTTCAAAGAAGGGCGTAAAATGCGCAGATTGTGCTACACGGGAGATGTCGGTCGTTATAACAAACGCATCCTCCCTGACCCAAAGCCCTTCCCTGCTGCGGATTATATCATCACCGAATCCACTTATGGCGACAGATTGCATGCCACCTTGGATGAGGCCGACAAAGAATTAATGTTGGTGGTGAAAGATGCTTGCGCAAAAAGACGCGGCAAATTGCTCATTCCTTCATTTGCCATAGGCCGCACCCAAGAAATCGTCTATGCTCTGCATCGTCTGAAATTATCCGGCGACCTCCCCGACATAGACTGTTTTGTAGATAGTCCTTTGGCCTGCTCTGCAACAAACATCTATCGCCTCCACGACGAAGATTTCAACACGGACATACGCGAATTTATGGAAAAGACCAAAGACCCATTCGGTTTTGACAACCTCACCTATGTCAGAACGATTGATGATTCTAAACGGCTCAACGAATACAACCGTCCATGTATCATCATTTCTGCCTCAGGCATGATGGAAGCGGGTCGTATCAAACATCATTTGGCCAACAACATTGAGGATCCGAAAACTACGATTTTGTGCGTGGGCTATTGTTCCCCGACCACTTTGGGAGCCCGCATCATGCGCGGCGATAAAAAAGTGTCCATTTTCGGAACAGAATACACCGTCAAAGCACACCTAGAAAGAATTGATGCGTACTCCGGACACGCCGACTACAACGAACTCATCCAATATCTTTCCTGCCAAAAGGAGAATAAGAAATTAAAGAAAATATTCATCGTTCACGGTGAAGGTGAAGTTCGCGACAAATATGCAGAGCATTTGAAAGATGCTGGATTCAAACAAGCTTATGTGCCTCATTTTAGAGAAACTATTGAACTAATTTAAAAGCAATCATATGAAAATCGCAATCGTCGGTACTGGATATGTCGGATTAGTAACAGGAACTTGCCTTTCTGAAGTTGGTTTCGATGTCACTTGTGTGGATATCAACGAACAGAAGATTGAAATGTTAAAACAAGGTGAAACGCCTATTTACGAACCCGGAATTGAAGATCTTTTAGAACGAAATATTTCCAAAGGGCGCCTTCATTTCTCAAACTCATTGGCATCCATCATCAATGACGTTACCGTCATTTTCTCAGCAGTCGGCACCCCTCCAGACGAAGATGGCAGTGCCGACTTGCAATATGTACTCAACGTGGCACGTGAAGTAGGACGCAACATGAATGACTACAAACTATTGGTCACTAAAAGTACCGTGCCCGTTGGAACAGCAAAGAAAGTTCGTGCGGCATTACAAGAGGAATTGACCAAAAGAAACAAAAGCATTGAATTTGATGTGGCCTCCAATCCTGAATTCTTAAAGGAAGGTGCTGCTATTGCAGATTTCATGCGTCCTGACCGAATTGTTGTTGGTACAGATTCCGAAAAGGCAAAAGCGCTGATGGAAAAGATATACAAACCCTTCGTGCTCAATGCCCACCCAGTGATTTTCACAGACATTGCCTCTGCTGAAATGATCAAATATGCGGCCAATGCCATGTTAGCCACTCGAATCAGTTTCATGAACGACATCGCCAATCTCTGCGAATTGGTGGGTGCGGATGTCAACATGATTCGTCGCGGCATAGGCAGTGATACACGCATTGGTTCAAAATTCCTGTATGCCGGCACGGGGTATGGTGGTTCTTGTTTCCCAAAAGATGTCAAAGCGCTAATTAAAACCGCCGACCAAAATGGATACTCCTTAGAAATCCTCAAAGCTGTTGAAAACGTCAACGAAAGACAAAAAGAGATTCTTTATCACAAACTCAGAAAATACTACAACGGAGATTTGGCCGGCAAGACCATCACATTGTTAGGGCTTGCATTCAAGCCTAACACGGATGACATGCGTGAAGCACCCGCATTAATATTGATAGACAAACTCAAACAAGAGGGTTGTAAAATCAAAGTTTACGATCCGGTTGCCATGGAAGAATGTTATCGCCGAGTTGGAGAGAACGTTGAATATTGCGATGACACCTATAGCGCATTGAAAGATTCCGATGCGATGTTGCTAGTAACAGAATGGAATGAATTCCGAACCATCGACATGCAGAGACTCCAACAGATTATGCGCAAGCCCGTCATTTTTGATGGACGCAACATTTATGATTCCAATGAGTTGTGTCAATTGGGCATCGATTACCACTGCATAGGCGGCGTGCGCACCCTTGAAAAATAGAATCCAATGGAGAAAAATAAGAGCAACAACGTTCTCGTCACCGGTGCCAACGGGCAATTGGGCAGATGCCTACAAGATGCATCGCACACAGAATGGGGCGACGGTTTCCATTTCTTTTTCACCGACATTGAAGAATTGGATATCTGCAACGTAGCCGACATCGACAACTTTGTAGAGCAAAACAGCATAGGCACCATTATCAACGCCGCAGCATACACAGCCGTAGACAAAGCTGAGGATGAAATAGATGCGGCATACAAACTGAATCAAGAGGCTGTAAAGAATTTAGCCGCAGTTTGTGCTGCCCATCATGTCTATTTTATACATATATCTACCGATTACGTATTCAACGGAGAATGTTGCCATCCACACACTGAAGATGAAGTTCCATCTCCAATATCCATATACGGAAAAAGTAAAGCCGGTGGCGAACAAGCTATCAAAGACAGCGGATGTCAAGCCTCCATTATTAGAACATCCTGGCTTTATTCAGAATATGGTCGAAACTTCGTCAAGACCATGCTCAAGTTGGGCAGCGAAAAAGAAAGGATTTCCGTAGTGAGCGACCAAGTCGGAGGACCGACCTACGCTGGTGATTTAGCCGTTGCCATATTAAAAGCAATCCGAACCAACAAAGAGCGAGAAGGGGTACAATTATATCATTTTGCAAATGAAGGGAGCATCAGTTGGTACGATTTTACCGAAGCCATCATGGAAATCGCGCAAAAGAATTGTGAAATAAAACCCATTTTCACATCAGAATATCCAGCAAAAGCGCCAAGACCTCCCTATTCTGTCTTCAATTTGAGTAAAATAAAACGAGAATTAGGGATTGAAATACCCTATTGGAAAGATAGTTTAAAACTGGTAATCAGCAAATTAGATACATCAATAAATTTTTTTATGAAA
>JAKSMD010000004.1 GCA_024400815.1 Bacteroidales bacterium
TATTTCGATAACCAGCTGGTTCTCTTTTAGTTGCTTATATCGAACTCACGTTAATCTATATTTCAAAATCTTGATTCCTCGGTAGCTAAAGTATAATTGAGTAGGACTCAAAAAACAGTGGCAAAAATACTGCTTTTGCGGAATAATAAATATGTGCTTTCGAAATAATAGACGATATTTCACAAAAGATTTTGGAATGTTATAAAATTTGGCAACTATATATTTGTTGACCTATTAATAACAGAGCATCACGGGGCAGCAGTACCTTCGGCAACCCCAGAGGGGTTGAATCTCTGTAACCCGGGTAAGACCGTAAAGGCAATGGGGGGGCGCAATCTGGAGAGGAATGGCGACGTACGGAGGTGGCGGCGCGGGATGGCGTGCGCCGAAGAACCACACTTGCTGTCGCTGCCTTTCTGGAAAGCAAATAAAAGCAAATCGGAAGCGAATAGAGCCCACGACCTATGCGATGGAGGACCGCGGCAGCGATTGAAGCACATTTACTTGCGTGCGGGTGGGGAATGAATAATGAACAATGAACAATGAATAATGGTGTGGGTGGGCAGCAAGTTAGTGCAAAAAGCGCGACGGCACGGCGTTGGAATGTGGGGTGGCGGTGCCGGGCCGCCCAAATCTATAAAATCAAAAAAAACGGGTCAACAAGTATATAGTTGCATAAAATTTACTATTTTTGCATCTGTTTTAATTTTGTAATCAGTACAAATTTCTATATGGAAAAAGTACAGGAATATCTGATGTCCAAGGGGATTCGTCCTTCTCCTCAGCGCATTGCAATTATGAACTATTTGCTCGACAATTGCAATCACCCTACGGTAGAGGCCGTATACGATGCGCTTCATACTTCTATGCCGACATTGTCGAAGACAACGGTTTACAATACTTTGAAACTGTTTGAAGAAAAGAAGGTAGTGCAGCTATTGAATATTGATGAGAGAAATGTCCGTTTGGATGCCACGATGGAGCCCCACGCGCACTTTCAATGTATGCGTTGTGGGAAGATATTTGATGTGTCTGTGAAAAATGGCGGTAAGATGGCCGAACTTTTGAGAATGAATGAAATGACGGGCTTTGAGGTGCAGCAGACGCAAATTTATTACAAAGGGATTTGTCCGCATTGCCAATCTGAAAAAGAATAACAATAATCAATTTAATACATAACACTTTAAAAAAGAAAATTATGACAAAGTACAAATGCAAAGTTTGCGGCGAAATTTTTGAAGTCGCTGATGGACAGGAAGCTGTATGTCCTCGTTGCCGTAAGTCTGGTAACGACTTGGAAGTTGTAACGGAAACGAAGTCCAATCCGTATGCTGGCACGCAAACGGAAAAGAATTTGGAAGCCGCTTTTGCCGGTGAATCTCAAGCCAGAAATAAGTACACTTATTTCGCATCCAAAGCCAAGAAAGAGGGTTACGAGCAAATCGCAGCTCTTTTCTTGCAAACGGCTGACAATGAAAAAGAGCACGCTAAAATGTGGTTCAAGGAATTGAATGGCATAGGCGACACTGCAGAAAACCTGGCTGCTGCCGCTGCTGGCGAAAACTACGAATGGACCGATATGTACGAAGGTTTTGCAAAGACTGCAGAAGCTGAAGGCTTTGCTGAATTAGCTAAGAAATTCCGCCTGGTGGCTGCTATTGAAAAACGCCACGAGGAACGCTATCGCGCTTTATTGAAGAATGTGGAAACCGCTCAAGTATTTGAAAAGAGCGAAGTTAAGGTTTGGGAATGCCGCAACTGCGGTCATATCGTAGTGGGCACCAAAGCACCCGAAGTTTGCCCTACTTGTGCTCATCCGCAATCCTATTTTGAAATTCACCTCGAAAACTACTAATCGTTATTGAGACGAAATGAATAAAGCGGGACCGATCAACATCGGCCCCGCTTTGTGTTTTGCGCAGAACATCACCTTTGTTTAGGGCAGCTCAACGCTGGCGACCCAAAGGCATGTCAAATCATCATTCGTCATAATATTTCCTCCACTCATCAAATGCGCCATTCCACCGTTTGCTTCTGAGTTTGCGTAATTGGGCAAAACGTTGGGGCAGATGATGATACAAATAGATGTAATCGTCAAAGACCGCTTCGGCCAATTCTCCATCCACATACTCTCCCATACGCATATAGGCTTCCAACACGTTCGTGCTGTCGGTCGCCGCGTACTTACGAATAATTTCTGTGGGATCAAAAGGCTTGGTGGTATCTTCTTCTATTTCAACAATATCGTAATAAATACTCATCTCCAATTCACTGGATGGGATGATATCGCAAAGTGCTGCGGCAGTGATTTCCTCTTTGGGTGTACGCAACAATGCTCGCAGTCGCGTGGCATAGGGCGTGGTGTAATCTTGAATATGCATCCACCACGTTTCATCCACTTCATTGAGTTTTCGAAGGGAGTCATATTGTGGCGTCCCCCAATGTGCATACAAAAGTTCATCATAAAGTTTCCACCCAAAATCAACATATTTTTCATGGGGATAGAACTCTGCAACTCCCGTATCAAGTGCTTCGGAGTCCGGAATGCGAAAGTCGCCCCAGTTGCATTTTTCCTTTTGTTTCAAATCGTACGATGTCCAGGTACCTTCGTACTGGTTGTTGCAGTAGCCGTCGGCAACAGCCCAAAAGGCATCATAGTAATATCGTCCGTGACGCCTGGCATAGTCGAAAGAGGCCCGTCCGGATAGAATGCCGGCACCCGCGCAGTTGGTGTCTTCGTTGAAAACATAATGGGCAAAGATGGTACCTTCTTCTTCCGCTAATTCGGGAAATTCCCAATCTTTGTATGTAGTAGCGGAATCCAGTACGATATGCCCGGAGAAATAGCGGATAGTATCGCGGCATCGCGTGTATCCGTTCACCAGATAGTCGCCGTTACCGAGATGTTTCACGTTGTTGTAATGGATATAGAATCTTTGAAAATTGGGGCCACGATAGCCAATAGGTTCTATATGGCCGAATTTAATGAGGCACAAAGAATCTTCGGCAGCGTAAGTATTTGTGCTGTCAATCCATATTTCGGATTCCATAAACACCGTGTCGTGGCAGATGATGGATTGCGAGAGATCCGCTTGTCGAAGCTGTTGAATGGTGACGTCTTGAGCCTTAGGCTGTTGGCACGCTATTAGGACCAGCAGGAAAGGCAGTATGGCTGGGACGAAATGTGGGAATAGCTTGTGGTTCATAATGGAGTTTGATTAAAAATTGTGGGTGGCAAAAATAAAAAATTTTCATTACCGATTCCTTATTTTCATCACGCGCACTTTCTTGTCTCTGCCTACTAAGAGCTTGGGACATTCAGTTTCGATGTCGCAGTCGGTGAATCCGCACTTCTCCATCACTCTGCGGGATGCGGGATTGTCGATGAAGTAGTCGCCCCAGAGTGTGGCAAAGCCCTTTTCGCAGAAACAGTATTCCACTACGGCGTGCAGGGCTTCGGTACAGATACCTTTGTTCCAATGGGGTGCGCCGACCCAATAGCCGACTTCGGCTTCGTTTTCGTCAATGGGGATGTTGCTGGCTTCCTGCGGCAGATAACCGACACAGCCAATGGGTTCGTCAGTCTCCAATAGCACAATGGCCCACATGCCTTCGCCGTGGAAGATGGTGCGGATAAATTCCAAGCTTTCGGCTTCGCTTTGGTGCGGTGGCCAGCCCGCGCGCGGTCCGACTTCCGTATCGGAAGCATATTTGAACAATGCCGGCGCGTCGTTTTCGCGCCAGGGACGGAGTAACAGTCTTTCGGTTTTAATTTGAGTTTCCATAATGGCGAGCAATCTGTTTGCAAAAGTACGCTTTTTTTATTTTTTGCAAGTTATTATACAGAGATCGTCCGTATCGTTTCCTGCAGCTTTTCCAAGAAACTTGCCGCATCCATACCGTCCATCTGCACGTGATGGAATTGGAAAGAAACGGGCACCACTATTTTCCACAAATGCTTTCGATACTTTCCCCACATCACCATAGGATTGCTGAATAATTCCGTGTATTGGTTGACAATGCAATCGAGCTCAGTGGCCGGCATCGTGGAGGTGCCGATGACCATGTCGTCTTCACGGAAGGAACTTTCGCAGTTCTCGGCCACTGATTTCGTCAACTCCAGATAGTCGCGATTGAACTGCTGCAGGTCGTCGGTGACGTGGATGTCGCAGGAATTGATGCCGCCCTGCCGATTGGGCACGATGACATTGACAGCCAACGTATCGTATTGCAACATTTTGTCTTTTTGCGGCAGCAGATAGAATTCCCTGATGGCACTGGCCGCCTGACCGATGCAGTAGCACATTAGCATATTGAGTTTTAGATTCTTTTTCTTACTTATTCGCACCAAATGACGGATGTCGAAGGTCTTGGTCAGCGTGACCATCGGCATAGGCGATTTCATCCAAAGTTCAAAGGCTTTGGCGCGAGGAGTGGTTTGAGGATCAATGGTTTGTGTCATTTCGATGCTGTTTTTTTCGGAAACCAACCTTTTTCAACTCTTTTTTTCTGCTGGAAAAGTTCAAGTATGCTCCAAAAACAGGAAAAGGCAAAGATGCCAAGAAGGATGGAGGCCTGTATGTTTTTGACGCACAGAGATGCTATTACTCCGATAAGACCGACAAGGGCGAACATCCACCAGCATTTGGTGCCGAGATGATATTCTGCTTTAATGACAATCGGATGGAAAAGTCCGATGAGCATAAAACTTGCGAGTCCGATGATGATGCCAGAGAAATTCATGAGGATCGTTGTATTTTTTTCAATATATTTTTTGCAAAAATACAATTTTTGAAATTTTGTACTTCAGGAAAATAATTAAGGCTTTAATATGCGAGTATTATTATTTGTCATTGTTTTTTTATTTTTGCATCGTTTTTTAACGACAAGTAACATATTTCTTTTATTGTAAAAAAAAAGCATTAATAAGCAATGAAAAATAGATTTCCGCATTTAATATGGATGTTGCTGATATTGGTGGTTGTGGTCACCAGTTGTCATAAGCCCGAAGGAGAATGGGTGGATCAATTCGCTGGCGATTTGAGCAAACTGCCCAATGTTGTTTCTGTGGTACGAGAAGAAAGTCCTGACTTTGCCGTCAAATTCAAAGTCTTTTTTGAGCAGCCCATCGACCACGACCATCCAAGTGCAGGTACTTTTAAGCAGCTGGTCTATGTGTGCCTTGAGCATCCCGACAGTTTGAACGTTTTAATCACGGAAGGATATTATGCTTTTGATGCTCGGTCGCCGCACGAATTGACCACTATGTTTCACGGCAACCAGATTGTGGTGGAACATCGTTATTATGGGGAATCTACCATCAATGACCCTGATTTTCGTTACAATGACGCGGAGAATTCGTGCGATGACCTCCATGCTATTGTTATGGAACTCAAATCTCTCCTTTCCGGGAAATGGGTTTCTACCGGGCGCAGCAAGAGCGGCCTGACCTGCAATATGTACCGTGCTTATTATCCCTACGATGTGGATGTTACAGTCCCTTACGGTTCTCCTTTCTGCCAAAGTCGTTATGATAATCGTGTGGCGCAAGCGTTGAAGACTACCATTGGCACTCCGGAGGCGCGTGCCAAAGTGACTGCCTTCCAACGCGAAGTGCTGAGTCGCCGCGAGGTGATGGCGCGCAAATGGGATTCCACGGCCACAGCCCAAGGCGTTCAACTCAAGCTCACTGCTGACAAAATGTTAGATATCAATATGATGGACTTCAAAGTCGGTTTTTGGCAATTTGGGTTCGATGTCAATGATATTCCTGAACCCACTGCCTCCGATGATGAGATTTTCAACTATCTGATTTCCATATCAGGTCCCGATGCCTGGGATCTCAATTATGATGTGAACAAGTATTATACCGAAGCTTATAAGGAGTTGGGTCACTATGCTTTGCCCACCGACGGCATTGAGGATTTATTGGTGGTGGATGATTATATTCTCCAGGATTTTCTGAAATATGCCTTTGTCCCCGATGGCGTTCCCAACACCTTTTCAACGGCTATGCACCAGAAGGTGGATGCGTTTCTGCGCCAAACGGATGCCAAGTACATATTCATTTACGGCGGTTGGGATCCTTGGTGTTATGTGGGTATCGGTCCGGAATATGTGCGGAGCAACATCCATCGCTATGTCCTGCCAACGGGTGCTCATCACACAAACATCTCCAACTTTGACCCGGCCACGCAGGCTGAAATCAAGGGGCTTTTAGAGAAGTGGTTGAGGTAGGAACAACCTATTTTAGGCTGCCTAATTTAGGCAAAAATTTTGACCTAAAATAGGTAATAATTCTATTAAGTTCACCTTAACTCAGTTCACTGCTCACAGTTCATATAGTTGTGCAAAGTATTATTCTTTTGCATAAAATGTCTGTTTTGGGCCAGTGTCGTTCATTAAAATCGACTTATCCTTATAGCGAACTAAATAGAGGAAAATATCATAGATGTCACCCACACATCCGCTTAAATGAATGCCGAAAAGCAGGGCTATCATCAAATGCCAATTGGGAGCATCCACTATACACAAAAGAACTATGAAAAACATTGAAAACAACACTAACGGGGCAGCCAAAGATAGTAAAGCAGTCTTTCTATAAACAAAAATATTTGGCACACCACAATAGGCCACCGCCAAGGAAAATCCGTATTTGAGTTTTTGATGTGTGCAAACTTTGTAAACTAATCCGTGTAACAGCTCATGCGCAATGATATAGCCTATCATTCCGAGAATAAAAGTCCCTATTATCTTGTCATCTGACATAATATGCAAATTGATAGGGGTGAATACGGAAAGAATGGCCAAATAAAGTCCTATTATCAATAAAGAAACAAGTGACAATTTTCTCATTGTCTTTTTATCATTTGCATCAATAGCAAACACTTCTACATATCCTTCAGGAAGACTCTTTTCAAAATTCTTATTCATAAACTTATTTCTATTAATACCTACCTCTCAAACCACCGCAGCACTTTCAGTTTCTTCTCTCCAATTTTTCCGCCGTACGGATGTTCGCGCAGGGGCAGATTGCAGCAGGTTGCGCCCGTCAGCGCGGTGCTCGGGTGCGTAAACTCGCGGAAGCCCCACTCGCCGTGGTACGCGCCCATGCCGGAGTGGCCTGTGCCGTTGAACGGCACGCCTTTGACCATCAGGTGCACGCACACTTCGTTGATGCAGCCGCCTCCATACTGCAGTGAACGCATTATTCGGTTGGCCCAGCGCTTGTCTTTCGTAAAAAGATAGAGCGCCAACGGATGCTCGCGTTCCGCAATCATGGCCATCATCTCATCAATCTCGCTGTCCTTGAACGGCACTATCG
Organism: Bacteroidales bacterium; assembly: GCA_024400815.1. Classification (GTDB taxonomy): domain Bacteria; phylum Bacteroidota; class Bacteroidia; order Bacteroidales; family WCHB1-69; genus F23-D06. The sequence continues at coordinate 7,325 of JAKSMD010000004.1, forward strand.
GCAACAGCGGACAGAACAGTTCGTGCATCACGATTGGTTCGTCTTTCTGCACAGGATAGATGATGGTTGGGGCGTAACGCCGGGTATCTCTGTCGCCTACTCCACCGTAAACAATGCGCTCGCGGTACTCGTCGGCTTCACGCGCACACTTGTCGTAGGCGCTTTCCGTGATGAGTTTGGGATAGTCTGGATTTTCCAGCGGATGCTCGCCAATCTGGCGGGTAAACTCCGCCTTCAGCGCGTAGATGAACGACTCGGCAATCTCCTCTGCCACGGCAATCTGGTTGATGTTGATGCAGATTTGTCCGGCATTGCAGAGTTTGAAGAAGGCGATTTTGCGCGCCGCGTCCCGAATGTCGGCATCCTTGCGAACCACGCACCAGTTGCCGGTTTCTCCGCCCAGTTCCAATGCCACGGGCGTGAGGTTTTGGGCGGCCTCCGCCAACACGTGTTTGCCCACTGCCGGCGAGCCGGTGTAGAAGATCTTGTCGAAGCGCTGCGCCAAGCACATATCGGCCACATCGTGACCGCCGTCCACGAGCGTGACGAACTCCGGCGGGAAGACCTCGGCGACGAACTTCTTGAGTGCGGCGGTGCAGGCTGCCGACTTGGAACTGGCTTTCACCACCACGGTGTTGCCGCCGCAGATGCTGGCCGCCACCACGCCCAGCGTGAGCAGTATCGGAAAGTTGAACGGGCTGATGACCAACGTAACGCCGTAGGGCATCTTATAGACTTTGGTAACCAGGCTGGGGAAGCACATAAAGCCGCTGAAGTGCCGCTCGGGACGTGCCCAGCGTTTCAGTCCGCGAATCATCTCGTTGATTTCCACAATGGTCGGGCCGATGTCGCAGAGGTAGGCCTCCACGGCGCTGCGCCCGAGGTCCTCGTGCAGGGCGTCTTCAAATTCTTGTTCGTGCGCAGCGACCGCGTCGCGCAATTTCTTCAACTGGCGGATGCGCCAATTCACGTCAAGGGTTGCGCCCGTGCGGAAGAAGTTCCGCTGTTGGGCAACGATGTTCTGGAGATCATCGTGGGTATAATACATCATATAGGGTCGGTTTTGAGGCGCGAAAATACAAGAAAATCTCCTTGCTTTTTCAAAATTCGCATTTGACACTTTGCACAAAAAACATATCTTTGCCTCGCTGTTTTCTTTTTTCAACAAATCCTTTAAAAATCTGCAATATGAGACACATTTTTCTGCTGACCACGTGTATGTTGATGCTTGTTGTCGTCCCGAAAAGTTTGCCGGCACAGGAAAAATTTGATTTGCAGAATACGAATAATCACTTCTATTTCTCTACCACAGTGGAAGGCGCCCCAACAGATATTATGCTTGAATCGGGCATTCCGGCAATGTTGGTTGCTCGCAGTTTCTATGAAGAAAATTTGAAAGGCACGGATTTGGATTTCAAACCATCGGTACAGCCAATCAGACTTTTCAAGAATGTTTATAAAATAGCTTATCGCGCTGAAGGGAAAATCCGTGTCGGCAATTTGATATTCGATGGGCCAATCTATATCCTGGACGATTTTTCCGGAATCAGCCTGCCCATCCAGTATCTGAAAATGAAGGACTCCCTGAAAACATATATCACCCTCGATTTCCAAGAGAAAACGATGATGGTGAGCGGACAAAAGCCCAACACTTCTGGGGAGAGATTCAAGTTGCATATAGACAAAAAATCAGGGTTCCCCATTGTCCATTCTGTTTTGGACATCAATTCCGAAGAGGGGAATAGAAAGATGAAAGGCGATTTCATCGTTGATTTCGGGAACCCGGAACTGCTGTTTTTGATGCAGCAGCACAAGGAAGTTGCGAAAGCTTTGCAAGACCAGCATCTCCAATTCATTGAAGTGTTAGACAAAGAGACCTCCGAGCGCGTTGCCTATGTGATGATGCCGGAAAGTACAACTATCTGCGGCCGGAAATTTGAAGGAAAATACATTGCTGTAACCGAACTGATGCCTGCAATCGAGCAACTTGGTTTTTTAGGAGTACCCTTTTTTACGGGAAGTGTAACCTTTGATTTTGCAGGCGGTATGATGATGGTGCCTTAATCAAAATTTATCTCTATGAAATCTAAAATCGTTTTTGGACTTGGACTGCTGCTGCTTTTGTTGACCTCTTGCGACAGAAAGGATACGGAGCCGTGCGCAGACTATCGGCAGGCGATGCGTGATTTTGTGGTTCGAATCTGTACTGCGGCGCGGCAAAGCAATCCGAACTTCATCGTCATTCCACAAAACGGGCTTTCACTGGTAACCTTGAACGACACACCTGAAGGAACGCTTGCCACCGATTACTTGGCAGCCATTGACGGGCACGGGCAGGAGGACCTTTTCTATGGTTATCCAAAGGATGAGATGCCAACGCCAGCTGCAGAAACGGACTATCTACTGCGCTACCTAAGACGCAGTCGTGGCATCGGAAACTCCGTTTTCGTCATCGACTATTGCGCAGAACCGGAACATATTGCAGACGCTTATAGCCGTTGTGATGCCGAAGGCTTTGTTAGTTTTGCCGCCCATCGCCGTGCTCTGGACCAGATTCCCAGCAGTCCCATCCATCACGAAAACTGCCATACGGTCACAACCTTGCCTGAAGTGCAGAACTTCCTCTACCTTATCAATCCCGAAAATTTCAGTTCTAAGGAAGCCTTTATTCAGGCGGTTTGCGCCACCAATTACGATATGTTGGTGATGGATCTCTTCGCAAATGACGGAGAAAGGTTTACCGCAGCGGAAATAGAGCGGTTACGCCAAAAGCAGCATGGCGGCAAGCGGTTGGTGATCTGCTATATGTCTATTGGCGAGGCGGAAAACTACCGATACTATTGGCAGGATTCCTGGACGCATCACCGTCCTGTATGGTTGGAACGTGCCAATCCGCAATGGCCTGGGAATTATAAAGTCCGCTATTGGTATTCCGAATGGCAGTCCCTGATTTGTGGCGACGGCGACAGTTACCTCAACCGCATTTTGCAGGCAGGATTCGATGGCGTCTATCTCGACATTGTAGATGCTTACGAGTATTTTGAAGGGAAATAGGATAGCCGCTACAGGCCATTTTCCTCATCAGTCGGACTATGTACGCCTTCACTTCGCCATCACGCACTCCACTCCACAACTACGGACATAGACCTTGTTCATAGAATCAACCGCCAATGTCAAAGAGCTGAAGACCACACAGTATGTTTCGTTGGCGCACACCAGCAGTTCATTGCAATGCTTGTTGCACCACTCCTCCGTAAGGTTGTACCCCGGCTTCCATCCACATTTTTCAAGCTGCTGACAAACAATAGCGGTGGTGCTGAGTGTCTGTTTCCCAAACTGAATTTTCCAGTCCCGATCAGACCGTATTTCCTGTTAAGATGGATAAAAATGCTGATAGGGTTTGATGTCAACTACATGGTCATAATCATAATATTTGGATAAATAGATGATTTTTTCAGCAGAGGGCGGATATATAATGTCCGTTTCTCGATAACTCTTTGAATACTCTACAGTTTTGTAAGACAAGGACAAAAGATAGTCCTCCGCACTCTTCACACCGAATTGTTGCAAGGCGGTAGTGTCCGTCCATTCAATATATTTCAACGATTTGTAGATAATGCGGTGCTGCTTGCCCTGGGTAATATCCGCCGTATCCGGCTGGTTCAATATCAGCTTGCCATTTGGGGCGAGCAAGCCTATGGAGGCAGCCGTTTTTTGGACCCGCGCGATTTGTGATTTTAGCGACACCTGCTTGGCAGAAAGCGGCGGAATGCAAACAGACGCCAACGCAATGGCCGCCGCCGCGCAAGTGAGGATGAAGTAGCCCTTTTTATTCTCAAACAGGAACAGGACCACGTATGCCGTCATCAGCAGGCCGCAGAGAATAAGGTAGTAGCGATTTTCGGTCAAACCGTAGTCTGAGATGCGGCGCGCAACGCCCACCCAGAAGAGCACGAGCAGGGGCAGCGCAAACCAGCTGAAGTGCCGATAGAACCATCCGAACGGGTTCTTGTCGCAAAACTGGAGCAACATTTGGGCACCCATTGCTGTCAAGCAGAAGATGAAAATCATCACTGAAACCGAACCTTCGGGCAAGGTCCAAGTGAAGAGCACTTTGGCGGAATAGATGTAGAGAATGGCTGTATAAATGAGCAAAGCGGGCGTTAGCACCCACAGTAAAACGTTCTTCCAAAACCTTTCCAACGAAAACACACGTTCTTCATCTTCCAAGGCAAAAAAGAGCATCGGAAGGATTACGACAAAGACGATATAGGCCACTTTTTCCATCAGTTCGTCGTGGAAATCCCATCCGAAGATCATCTCTATAGAGACTTGGATGAGGATATAGAGGAGATACAATATGCCGGCAACGAAAGCCGCCATCACGCCAGAATTCACCATCAAGATGTTTCGCTGAACATACGCGATATTTTCCATTTTGAAGTGACGGATGAACAGCCACAATGCGGCTACAACCATCAACACCCAATAGGAAATCGAAAGACTCCATTCCAGCAGAACCTGTGCCAACGGAGGCGTTACAAAACTGGTTATAGCCAACAGCAGCGGCACAAAGTAGAGCAGGTTCCAAAGTTTGCTCTTCTGGCGATAAAAGCTCAACGTATAGGCTGCCGTCACCAAGAACGGAGCCAAGATGCAGGGACACATCCACGAGGTACCATACAAATTCTTATTGATACCCAAAACAATGGCTGCGTAAACTAACATAACAAGCTCCGCCGGGTGCTGGCATACGGAACGGATCAGAAGTTTCCAACCGTCTCGAAGTTTCTGAAGTAGGTCTATTTTTTTCATATCATTATTATAATTATCACACGCACATTCTCTCAATCAGCTCCTTGTGCTGCGGATAGGCCTGTAACAGTTGGGCTTTATCGGCCAGTTCGAAGTTGTCGAAGGTGAAGGCGGGAGCCACAGCGCAGCCCACCAGGGTAAAACCTTCCTTACCAGGAATTTCAGCGGCGAACCACTGCTCCGGCTGAATGATGACCTGCATCTCGCTGTCGGGCGCCAGACGATGGGTATGGAGCGTGCCATCCGTGTCAATCACATAGATGTTCAGCGCCTCGCCAGCGTGATGATACCAGATCTCGACCACATTGTGCAAACGATGGAATGCCGAAATGTCCTGGTCCGTCAGCATATAGTAGATGGTGGAAATATCCTTCTTGCCCGTTTCGTCATTGCCGAACAGTTGTTTGAAATAGCCGCCCTCGGGATGGGGCAAAAGTTCCAGTTTTTGAATGTAGTCTTGTGCAGTCATATTATTATTTGTTAAAAGGTATCTTTCTTTGATGTGTTTCGACAATTGCCAGGGATGTCAATTTTTCAATTTTAAGCAGCAAAAATAACTATTTTCGAATAAAACAGATTATTTTTGTAAAAAAAAGACAACCTTTGGGTTGTCCTTTTTGTAGAAGTTGAATTGTTTGAGTGATCTTACAAGTGAGAGCAGGAGATTTGTAATCCAAACAGTGACGGTGCGCCATCCAAGACCTGCTGCATGGCGATGTCGGTTTGTGCTTCGCATTCGCGGCCGGTAAGGTCGTCATACTCTACTTGATCAATGGTTAGTCCGTTTATGGTCACAGTGCATACGCATGCTTTTTTGCAGGAAGCGAAAATACAAATGGCGACAACGGTGACAAATATCATTAAAATAGTCTTTTTCATATTTTTATTTGATAATGGATGAATATTTATGGAAATAATCAAGATTGGTTAGCGCGTATGTTAGCGAACGTTTTTCACCAAACGAACGGAGCGACCGTAATCGCGCGGACTGTCAATTTCAGTGGTGCTGGTCATAGTGCTTTCAAAGTAGAAAGCGTAAGCGCATTCGGTGAAATATTGGACATCGCAAGGTGTAACGGTCCAATAACGTCCAACCTCGCCCACGTAAGTGATTTCTCCTTCCAAGTTGTTGCGACCGCCGGCAGCCGGGAGGAACAAAGCACCGTTTTCTTCCATCTTTTGCCATTGTTCAGCAGAGTAGTAGTTCTTAGACGCAAAATACTGCATGCCGTCGCCGTTGCTCATGCCCGGATTGAAAGTGCATCCCTCTGGCAAAACCCAATTGTCAGGCAGAACCACCAAACCGTTATTCCCTTCGATGCAGGCGATGCCATGTTTGCTGGCAGCATTAGCACGACCATTGATGAGGTATTCCCATTCATCTTGACTCATTGTTCTCCAGATGCCAGCTTGGTTGCCGCCGTTGGAGATGGCGTTATATACGCCCCAGTCGCAGTTGGCGAATGCGCCCGTCAAACTGGTGGTGCCAACAGGCAGCGGCCCGTAGCCCATGCCGATGCTGTAGTTGTCCACATACCCTTGCTCGTATGGCATGAAATAGGTGTTGCCACAATCCCAACCGCTGGTGGCCCAGCCGAAAAGGTCAATCCAGCCGCCATAGCTGGCAGAGGCATTGGCATTGGATGCACCAATCATATCGTATTGCTTTTCGGCAAAACGCCAAGTGTTGCTGGTGGCTTGGTATTGAAGGTTGCCTTTGGAGAATTTGACTTGCTGGTTGGGAGCAACAGAGAATAAACCATTGAGCACGCCTTCTTCTGTGGGTGTTGGGGGCTCGGGGGGAGTAGGACCCGGTTCTGGATCAGGATCCTTACAGGATACGCAAAGGCCGATTACAGCCAAAAATAAAAGAGAAACAATTTTTTTCATATCTGTGTTTGTTTGTTGTTATAATTTGTGAGCGGCAAAAATACAAAAATTAGTGACTTGAGAAAGGTTGAGGCGTAAAAGTGCCCGTGTGCAATAAAAGTCTGAAAACCTCGTTTCAAAATCTCATTTCAAAATATTTATGAAAAAGTCGAATATCGTTACAGCCATTACTGTCTTCAGAATGTCGTTGGTGCTTTTGCTGCCGGCCATGCTGCTGTTCACGGCCATCGAAAGCAAGGCCTTGTGCGTTCCCTTTTGGATACTTTACTTTTTAGGAGGGATTTCAGATGTGGCAGACGGTTTCTTAGCCCGCCGATGGCAAGTGCAGTCCGAGCGCGGCGCGAAATTGGACAGTCGGGCCGACCTGCTTTTCATCTTGGGAACCATTATCTACCTGCTCTTAGCTGCCGTGATGGGGAATTTTCCGGCATCCGCCTCCCTCATGTTCATCTTATGGATAGGAATAGGTGTCGCGGTCATCGCCATTATTCGTTTCATATCGATGGCGGTTTGTGAAGAGCGTTTCGGACAGTTCACAGGCATTCACACTATTGCCAACAAAGTGGCCGGCGTGATGCTGTTTTTTACGGTTCCCATCGGGATGACGGCTTATATGGGCCGATTAGGCTACTTCATCTTGACCATCTGGACCGTCCTCGTGTGGCTTATCTGCGGGTATGCTTCTATTGAGGAAATGATCATCGTTTTCAAGATGAAGACCTTGGATGTGAACCGCAAAAGTATCTTCTGCAAAAGCAAAACCGAATAGATTACTTTTCGTAATGATAAGTTGCCAACTCTTCTGTTTCGGCACCGAGTCCCCATAATTTTACGTCAAAGGTGCTCTCGAAATTTTGGCCAGCCAATTTCTCGTTGGCTTCGTCAGCCAATTTCTTAGCTTCTTCTTTCATTTTGTCAATTTGTTTCTGGGACAATGATTTAGCATCAATCTTATGGCCTTGGCGAGTGCCAAATGAAGCTTTGTCAAAGGTTTGGTCAAAAGTGTCATAAACAAGATTCATTTCCTGAGCGTAATTTTCACTGCCTGGTGAAAAATTCTGTATGCCCCAGGAAATGGAGTAATCGCTTGTAACAGAAGGTTTGCAAGATGATAACAGTACGACGGCTACGACAGTAGCGACAATCAGTAATAAGTTTTTTTTCATCATAGTTTTTTTTGAATAATACTTGTTGTTTATTGATGTTTTTGAATTTCTTTCAGGGCGTTGGCAAGTTGGTCGGGACAGCTGGTGGGTCCGCCGGCACAGCGGATGCCGTCGAGTTTGGCAATGACCTCGTTGACGGGCATACCTTCCACCAAGCGGCCGATACCTTGCAGATTGCCGTTGCAGCCGCCGTAAAAAACCACATTGTGGAGAATGTTATCTTCCCCGATTTCAAATTCTATGTATTTGGAACAAGTTCCCTGCGTTTGATATTGGTATTTCATTGATTACTTTGTTGTAACATTAGTAATAGTTATATGGTGGTTCAATGCTACGAAAGCCATTGCCGAATTTCTTCGATGCTCTTTCGTGGAAGAACTTTGGAATCATTACCAAAACACTCACATTTATGATGAGGTGAAAGGGCCTTTTCAATTCTTTTCCAAGAGGAGAAGAGGTTTAAATGAATAAAGTATTTCTTATCATCTTTTGTGATAATAATCAAGGATTTTTCTACGAGAGTCCAAGAGGTTTTGTAATGGTCGCCGACGTTCGTGGTGTACCCGATTTCTTTGATTTCTTCCCATTTGAAAAATATTTCTTCATGCGTAAGCCTATATCTACCTTCGTAGCAGGAAATACCATTGATGCGAATTCCTTGCGGAGCAATTTCAATTCTATAGTGTCTTTCTTTCCAAAAGACTATTAAAAAGTATATTCCCAAAAATAAAGGGCAGAGGCAAGCGCAAATGATAAGGATCATTATTATCGTTAAGCATAATGACTTGGAGAAAGCATTTTTCAAGTCGTTAAAGTCGTGGAGAATACTTTGTGCCAGTTCTAGCGGATGTAACAACTGGAACAAAAGGACGATACCCATAGAGAAAAAAAATAACGCGAGTATACACCCAAAGATGAATCCGACTTTGGTGTTGAAGGTTGTTGTGCTATTGTCGTTTTGAAATTCGTCTCTCATTTTTCGAAAAATTTTTGAAAGGACGAAAAATTTTTCGCCCCTACCGAACCACGAATTTTCCTTCGGACGTATTTCCTTTGGCGTCAATGCCTTTGACGATATAGACGCCGGGTTTGAAATGCGCGGTGTCTATGCGGCAGATTTCTTTGCCGTTGGTGTTTATGGTTTTGATTTTTTGTCCGGAAATGTTGAAAACGGTGATTTTTTTCAACCCGTTCACTTCGATGGAAACGGCCGATGAGGTGGGCACAGGGTATATTTTGAGCAGGCGGCTGTGGCTCTGTTGATAATCAGTTACAGAGACGGGCGTGTAGTGGTCGGCGCCGTCGGTGAGCCAGTCAAGACTGAAGTTGTAGAAGACTGTGGAGTAGCCCGTTTCGCCAGGGTAGGTTTCTTCCACGTAGAATCCGATGGTGCCGTCGGGCAAGATGCAGGCGGAGGAGTAGGCGGAACTGTAGGGCACGAGGATTTTGCTCACGGGCCAGGTTCCGCCTTCGTCATAACTGACGTACATCGTGACGTCTTTGCGTTCGGTGCCGTAAGGTACGGTGTGCAGGAGGCGGTTGCGGTCGTGGCCCTGGTTGACGGAGGTGTAGCGAATGATGTCGCCGTTGCAGGCGGGTGCGGCGATGTCGTTCCACGTGGAGGTGCTGGGTTGCCACGTCACGCCGCCGTCTTCGGAGATGTTGTACCAGCGGTGGTTTTCGTGACGGATGCTCATCAGGATTCTGCCGTCAGCGAGTTCCACCACTTTGGCTTCGTCACCGCCCACGGAGGCGCGCCCGGAACATTGCCAGGTCTCGCCGTTGTCGTCTGAGTAGATGACGTAGTTGTTCAAAGAGTAGGCGGACGTTTCGCGGATGGCGGCCACGAACATAATGCGTCCGGTAGAGGTACGCAGACCGTTGCCGGAACCGAAGAAGGAGCTGCGCCAGGAGCGGTGCGCGGGATAGATGCAGTTGGCGCCGAACACGTAGTTGGTGATGTCGCGGGGCTCCGACCAAGTGATGCCGTTGTCGCTGCTGGTGCAGATGTAGGAGCGTTGCGGATTGGTGGCGGTGGAGTTCCAGAGGCCCACGCCACCCACAAAGGCCGCCATCATGCCGCCGTGGTCGTCGGTGCGCACGAGGGCGCAGTCACCGAAGCCGTGGTTCACGCCCGTGCCTTGGGCAAGGGTCAGCGGTTCCGACCAGGTGTGCCCGCCGTCGGTGCTGCGGTTGATGAGGATGTCGATGTCCTGCGGTAGGTCGCCGTCATTGTATTTGCGTTTGTCGGTAGCAATGATGAGATTGCCGTCGGGCGCGGTGATGACGGCAGGAATGCGGTACGCCACGGAGTTGTAGTCGCCAGGCCGATAGACGGTGGTGCGCGCGAGCAGGATTTCGCGGTCACCGGTAGGGTTGCTCTGCTCAACGGTGTAAGTTTGCGCGTCGGTGGTGACGCTCTTGAGGGCGATATCGACGTGGTGGCCTTCAACGGCGTCAGGGGCGATGTCCGCGGTAATCCACAGGAAGATTGTGTCTGCGTTGAGCGTGCCGTTCAACGGGCAGACGAAGTCGCCAGACGAGGGTGGGGTGGTGCCGAGGAGCGTGGCGCTTTCGGGATGCCTTGAGTCGAAGGCGGCAGTGACCGTGCTATAGACTTTGAGCGTGGCGATGTCGGCAAGACTCGTGCTGCCCGAAAGGTTGAGTGTCAGCGACTGGAGTTGGCTTGTCGGCGCATCGCTATTTGTGGCGATGGTAGCGCGAATGAGCACTTCGTTGGCATTGCCGCGACCCGTGTAGCGCGTGTCGCCCTGCAAGGTGATATTCGTAATTTGCTGTGCGAAAGCGGAAAAAGTCAGTACAGACAGGAATATAAAAATCAGATTTTTCATAAGCGTGTAAATTAGGCGGCAAAGGTACATTTTTTAATATTACACACTGCTATTGTGCAAAAAGTGTACTTTTGCTGACTTAATATTGTATTGTGATGAAAAAAACACTCCTTCTTCTTTGCTTTATCTTCGCGCTGTCCGTCGCCTTTGCAGACGGACCATTCCGCGCGCACCGTTTCGACAGTTTCAAAAACCTGCCGGTTGATTCTACCCATATCGTCTTTTTGGGCAACAGCATCACAGATATGCACGACTGGGCGGAGGCGTTCGGTGAAAACCACATTGTCAATCGGGGCGTGTCTGGGGCGCTGTCATCGGAAATTCTGGAGAATCTGGACCCGATTGTTTCCGGTCATCCGAAGGCGGTGTTCCTAATGATTGGCACCAACGACCTCGGTTCGGGCATCGCGCCGGCGCAGGTGGCCGACAACATACGGCAGATGGTGGAGCGCTTCCGTAAGGAGTCGCCCGCGACGAAACTCTACTTGCAGAGCATCCTGCCCAGCACTGTGGGCACGCGTACCCTTGAGAACGAGCGCGCTACCAACGACCTTATCCGCCAAATCGCCCAGGATTACGATGCTGTGTATGTGGATTTGTGGGATGCCCTTTTCGATATCTGTATGAACCACAGCAATACGCTCGACGGCCTGCACCTCAAGGCCTCGGGTTACAAAATCTGGTGTGACATCATTGCCCATTATGTGGGCGAGGAATGTGTCTATCCGGGCAATACCATCGACCTGCAGACATACGGCAATCTGTGGGGATCTAACGCGATGCGTGCCTCCTACATCAGTATGTTGCCGGTGCGTCACAAGGACATTCTCTTCTTTGGCGATGAGATGGTAAAGTGCGGTGAGTGGCGTGAGTTGCTGCGCGATTTAGATATCAAAAACCGCGGCACGGGCTGGGGCTATGACGGCACCTGGAACAGTATCGCCACGGTGAACGGTATCGTGGAGGCGGCGTTCAGCGATCCCACTGGAAACAATCTGTCTCCACGGGCCATGCTGCTCTATACAGGCACGGGCAACGTGAACAGCGACGCGCCGATGGACAGCGTAAATGCCCAGTATGAGCGCCTGGTACGCAAAATGCAGACCTGCGCGCCTAATAGCAGATTGTACCTCGTAAGTCTGATGCCGACCGAGCGTCAAAACGACCGCATCGTGCAATTCAACAGCTTCCTTCAGCAATTATGCGAAACTTCTGATAAGTTGAGCTATATCGACATTTACACCCCATTTGTGAAAAAGGGCGTCGCCAACCCGCAGTTTTTCTCTGGTAATTATTTAATGGGAAAGGGTTATCAAAAGGTGGCGGATGTGATTAGGACTGCCTTTTTTGAAGAATAGATAAAAAACGTAAAGCTGAATTTGTTTTTATGTGACAAGATCTGTTTTTGATTTTCTGTCGAAGACAGTCGGAAATATAAAAAGAGCACGTAACCGAAGTTGCGTGCTCTTTTGTTAGGCGGACGCGTTGAATCGCGTCCCTATGGGGTGTCTGTCAGGCTTCCCCTTATTTTGCTTTGCCTACCATCACGATTTTGATGTGGTTCTTCTGTTTAATAAGATTGGCAACAGAAGCTTTAATATCTTTAGCGGTGATGCTATTGAGGACTTTTTCGTAATCCGTGCAGACATCCAAATTGGCGGTAAGGTATTCAACCATTGCCTTGGAATAATAGCCGTTATCACGAAGGTTTTCTTTGTATTTTTTGATCATATACTCTTTAACCTTGGCCATATTGGTTGCAGAAGGTCCCTCTTTAGCGAATTGGGCGATGATTTCATCAATACGTTTGTTGAGATATTCATATTTGTCAGGATCCGTCTGATAGAAAATTTCCATAACCACAGTCGGTGTCGGGATGTCATTGACAGATGTGGAAACGCTAACACCGTATGTCCCTCCTTCTTTCTCACGGATTTCTTCGGTCATGATGATATCGAGAACTTGTTCTGCAATGCTGTTGACCAATTGAGTTTTGAGGTCGTATTTGGCTTTGCCCTTATAGGTCATCAAAATGGTAGCTGCAGGCGTTTCCATTTCGCGGGTGAAGATGTTCTCGCGGCTGCCATCAACAATGCCGCCGCCGAAATTAGTCCAACCTTCCACTGCGTTAGTTTGGGCAGGAAGCGAAGCAATATATTGTTCTACCATTGGGATGAACGTAGCTTCGTCAATATTGCCGGTGAAGATGAAAGAGAAATCAGCCGCATTAGAAAAACGATTTCTGATGATATCGAATACATGGTTGTAATCCACTTGATCGATTTCGTTTTCTTTGAGGGCTTTGAGACGAGGCAGATTGCGGTAAAATTCCTTACGGATGGTGTCGCGCAAAGCGGTCATCGGGTTAGAGGCAGCATTGGCGAGGATAGCTTTCTGTTTGGTTTTCCAAGATGCGAAAGCATCATTGTCTAAGCGCTGAGCCGTAAAATTAAGATAAACCAACTGCATCATCGTTTCCAAATCTTTCGGTGTACTGTTACCAGAAAGTCTTTCTGAATAGGTGTTGATAGCAGCACTCACATTGGCTTTCTTTCCAGAAAGAGCTTTGTTGAGGTCTGTGGAGCTGAAATGGCCAAGACCACCGAGACCGATCAGGTCATCGGCAACCTTCAAACTTAAGGCGTCTGACTCGTCATAGATACTGGTGCCGCCCCAGCTGAATGCGTTCATCATAATTTGGTCGGCTTTGAAATCTGTGGTTTTGTAATACACCGTAGCGCCGTTGGAAAGCGTCAGCTTCGTATAACCGAATTTGCTGTCTTCTTTTTTAGTAACCTTACCTGCTTTTGGCATTTCGGAAACCAATGGTTCGTTGGAGACTTTGTCTTCATAAGGAGCGATGTCTTCTGCAGCAACTTTGGCGAAAGCGTCGACAAACTCTTTTTCAGTAGGGTATACAACACCTTCTTTGTCGGGAAGCATACAGGTGATAACCAAGTTGCTATCGGAAATCAGCTCGCTGATGTATTGGTTTACAACCTCCACTGGAATGTTCGGAAGCAGTTGTTGTGCCAGCATATATTCGTTTTCAGCGCCTGCGATAGGTTCATTGTCAATGAAATGGCGAACATATTCCTTGCAATAGCGTTGGCTCTTCACTTTATCGCGTTCGTTATAAGCAGACTCGAGTTGAGTGAGAATTTCAGCGCGAGCACGCTCGTATTCGCTTTCGGTGAAACCGTTGCGTACGGCGCGGAGCATTTCGCGATATATGGTGGTGGCACCCTTCATCACCTCATTTTCATTGGTAACGGTAATACCGCAGAATGCGCCCTTTGTCTTGGAGAAGAGGTATGTATCATCGTAAATGTTGCCTTGAATGAAAGGCGGTTCAGGCAATTGTGACAATTCATCCAAACGTTGTGACAACATAATAGAAGCCGCACTATTTATATATTGATAGATATAGTAAGACATATCGCCTTTCAAGCTGTCGGGATAGACATCGTGTTTGCAGAAAATATAGGAAATAGCATATGGTTGTTCTTTATCCTTAGCAATAGAGACAATCGGTTCTTTATTGTCTTCTACTTGAATATAATAACGTTCAGCTGGATTAACCGGTTTTGCGATGGTGCCGAAAATGTCTTTGATTTTGGCTTCCACTTGGTCGACGTCAATGTCGCCGACTACGACAATGCCCTGCTGATCTGGACGATACCATTTTTCGTAGTAGTCGCGGATGGCCTGATACGGGAAGTTGTCAACGACTTCCATAGTACCGATAGGCATACGTTGGCCGTAACGGTTGTTGGGATAGATTTCGGGGAGGATTTTGTCATACATACGGCTGGAAGCGTTGTTGCGGCTGCGCCATTCTTCGTGGATGACGCCACGCTCGTGGTCGATGTCGTCAGCGGTGAGGAGCAGACCGTCAGCCCAGTCGTGGAGAATCCACAGACAAGAGTCGATAGCGGAAGGAACAGTGGCAACAGGCACGTTGTCAATGTTATAGACGGTTTCGTCAATAGAGGTGTATGCGTTCAGGTCGGCACCGAACTTGACGCCGATTTTCTCGCAATATTTGATGACACCGTTGCCTGGGAAATTTTGCGTGCCGTTGAAGCACATGTGCTCTAAGAAGTGCGCCAAACCGCGTTGGTTATCTTCTTCGAGGATGGAACCGACTTTCTGTGCGATGTAGAAGTTGGCCTGTCCCTTGGGTTCTTCATTGTGACGGATGTAGTACGTCAGTCCATTGTCCAAATGTCCGATGCGAACATTCGGATCGATGGGGATCGGGGGCATCTGCTGGGCAAATGCGGCAATACACGTAAGAATCGTGATGCCAATGGTTACTAAGATTTTTTTCATTTTTGTTAAGTTGTTAAATTATTAAAATGTTAAATTATTTCATTGATAAATAGATAGTTGTATTAATGTTCTTTAGTGTGAAAAAATTCATTGTACAACTGTTCGAATCTCCCATTATTTGGAGAACATCACACGTTCACTGTTGAACATCTTGGTTAGAATCCAAATGCATAAAACGGAATACAAGAAGTTGGAAACTACAGTTAGGATGATAGGAATGATGTTTATTTCATGTCCCAAAATCTGCGTCATGGATTGTACGCTGTTGTAAACAGGGATAAGGAATAAGGCGATTGAAGAATCTGAAGTTTCGAGCATCATTGGGGTTAGACCGATAAACAGAATCACCAGCATAAATGGGAGCATCAGTGATGAAGCGGCCTTAATGCTGTTGGCTTTTGCGGAAATGATGGAGGCAGCTGAGGTAAGGATTATCACGGTGCAGAGGATAATGACCAACAAGGCTACATAGTCGTTTGTAGTGTAGATGGCCGCATCAACACCCATTTCGTCGGCATGGATCAGTTTAGGTAAAGAGAGCATCATCCCTAAAAAGGCCGAAAGACCGCTTAACACTGTGAAAAATGTAACGCTTAGGACTTTTCCCAGTGCCAGTTCGCTACGTTTGAGAGGGGTGACCAACAATGTGGCCAAAGTGCCCCTTTCCTTTTCTCCAGCGATGGAGGTCGGCACGATGGACATACATCCGGAGAATATCATCATCAGCAACAGAAAAGGAATGAGTTCGCTGAACAAACCGCGGACGACATCTTCCGTGCTTGCGAGATCATAAACCTGCCCTTCTTTTTCTATTTTATTAATATCAAATAAGTTATAATTACTATCTTCCCATTGACCTAATACTTCAGATAATACGTTGTAGGCTTCCTTTGATTTGTCGGAGGTTGAGTTATAGTAGATTTGGACATTTGGAGCCAATTCGGTGCGTTCGGAAGGTGAAATGGATACTAAAGAATCGAAATCATCAGGAAAAACCATATATATGTAATCCTGTTCTTTTTTCGACAAGTCTGATTTCAGGTTTTCGCCATTCAGGTTTTCCGTGATCATTTCAAAAGGCAATGTGGACAAAAGCGGTTTCAGGGAATCCGAAAGGTTTTCTACATACACTTTTGTGGGTGCCGCATTTTCTTTCTGCTTCATAAAGAAGTCACCCATCATGGAATAGATGAGGTAGATGAGCAGACCAGGCATAATAATGGTGGTGATCACCATAGTCCGATCTCCGAAAAATCGGCTGCATTCTTTCTTTATAATGTTCCAAGTATTGTTTTTCATTATTCTTGTCCTCCTATTTTTTCTTTGTAAATTTCAAAAAATCTGTCTTCCAATGATTTGCCGTCGCAAATTTCTGCCAATGTCCCGCAATTGGTCATTTGGCCATTGATGATGATGCCAACGCGGTCGCATAATTTTTCCACCAGACTGAAAATATGGGTGGAGAGGATGATGGTTTTGCCGGCATCGCGAAGTTCCTGGAGATAGTCGGTGACGGTACGGGCGGTCAATACGTCCAGCCCGTTGGTAGGTTCATCGAAGATGATAATGTCGGGATCATGGACTAAGGAGACTACGAGTGAGCTTTTCTGCTTCATACCCGTAGAAAGGTTGGCGATTTTGACTTCTGCAAATTTCTGTATTCCGAAACGCTCAAATAAAGCTTTCTTACGAGCCATTGCCACTTCTTTGTCAATGCCGTACAGATTTGAGAAAAAGTCGTAGATGTAATTCGGGGTGAAAAAGTCCTCCAATTTAAGTTCGGAGGTAAGGAAACCTATTTTGGCGCGCACTTTCTCAGGGGTATTTACCACGGAAAGTCCGTCAATGAAGGCGTCGCCGCTATCTGGCGCGATGAGGGTGGCCAGCATTCGCAGGGTAGTGGTCTTGCCGGCACCGTTAGGACCGAGTAGGCCGAAAATTTCGCCTCTGTTGGCAGTGAAGGAGAGATTGTTGACAGCCACAATTTCCTTTTTCAAGGTGTTTTCTGATTTTTGTTGTTTTCGGGATAGGCGGAATGTCTTGGTTACACCTTCCACGCATATGAGTTGTTCTTGTTCCATATATAACAGTTTTACTTAAATTTCGATTGTAGTTAGAGCCATGTAATAAATATTAAAAGCTGATATTACGGCATTATATTATTATTCTTCTTCAATTTGTTTGATGATATCTTCCGCATTGTGGATCACAGATTTGTGCATGCGTATTCCAATGTAACCGCCGATGGCCAGGGAAAGGAGCAGCGAAACGATGATGAGGATGGACAGTTTCCAGTCTTTTAAGATGATGCAGTATTCTGTGGCAAGCCATACAAACCAGAATATTACCATAATGATGCCGTATTTGAGCGAGTTGACGTAATCGTCTTTGAGTTTTTTCATGACTTTGGCTACGGTGACAAGGTCTCCGTTCATCGTTTTACTATTGACATTTTTGTGGTGCTTCCATGTGAAGAAATCGCATACGAGCATCATCAGGATGGTGGCGGCTGTAAAGCACCAGCTGAATCCTTCGGCGGGGAAGAAAAACAGCGCCCAGATGATGACGAAAGCGGAGGCACCGACGCTTACCCAGGCGTTGGCGTTGATTGTTCTGGCCTTGCTTTTCATTGCGTCACGCAACAAGCGCTCGTTGATGATAGATTCTTTCTCTAATTTCTTGTTGAGAAGCGAGATTTGAGCACGCATCTCGTCTAATTCTATAAAAACTTGATTGTTTTCCATTGTTGTTGGCTGCGTTTATTTTTCTGACATGTTCATTAATTGTTGTTTGATTCGGACGAGTTTGACGGAAACGTTTTTCGGGGTGATGCCCATAATGGCGCCGATTTCGTCGTAGCTGAGGTTTTCGAGCCAGAGCAGAACGATGGCGCGGTCCATCACGCCGAGTTTGTTGATGCGGGTGTGCAGCTGCTGGATCTGCTTGCTGTCATCGTCCTTGTCCTCGTAGAGGTTGGCGGCCATCTCCAAGGGTACGCGCTCGCCGCGGCGCTTCTTCTTGCGGTCGTCGGAGATGCAGGTGTTCAGTGCCACACGCCAAATCCAGGTGTCCACCTTCGACTCTCCTCTGAAACCGTCGAAGCCTCTCCAGAGGTTGACGAGGACATCCTGGAAAAGGTCGTTGACCTCTTCCGCATCTTTCGAGAACATATAGCACACCGTGTATATCGTGCTCTTATGCTCTTTGACGATCTGTTCGAAATCTGTTTCTCTACTTGTCATTCTGTCTGTTTTTTGTGAATCAACATGCCGTTAGACGCGGCAAGCGTGCTTTTACTACAATAGAATTTTTTAGGGTGTGAGATTTAATGTTTAAAGTTTAATGTTTAATGAATTGGGGTTATTGAATATAGTCAAGGATTTCCTTTTTGTAAGACGAGAAGGTGAGTATGTCTATACATTGATAGAAGTTTTGTGGGTCGCTGCATTTTTCGTAGGCTTTTTTTAGGAACTCGACTTTGCCTTTGTCGAAGGAGAAAGTTTCGCCCATAGCCTTGATTTGTTGGCAGGTGAACAATGTTGGTCCTTTGAAAAACAACTTGACATAGTCCATCCGGCTGTCATCAAAAGATTCTTTTTTCAGTCGGGCCAGCATTTCTCTGAAGTCTTCGGGAGAGCAGATTTCTAAAAACTCTTGAACAGGAACGGTGGCGGTGAGGCACGTCATTTCTAATAAATGTCTTTGCATATTATACTCAACAGCGATTTCTTCCATCGGCTTTTGGGGCAAAATCGGCATCATACAGATTTTGTCAGCAGGACGTTTGAGCACGACGTAGATGTCGTGCATTTCAAGTGTCACATTTGGGATGACCACGCGACTTTGCGGCGTGCGGTTGACAATGTCTCCGTCGATGTATGCGATGAAGGTCTCCCCATGCCTTGAACTGAGTACAATGGAAGATGAAACAGGGTGATTGGCATTAGGTTGCGCGGGTGTTGGATGCCCCCAGGAATTGTGTCCTGGTTGCGCAAAACCGACCATTATCAATAGGCAGAAGAGCAGTGTTAAGCGTGTCTTTTTCATAATAAAATGTTTATATACTAATTACATACCCCAAAATTGGGGGTGCAAAAATACATTTTATTTGAAAATTTCTTTCAGCCATCCCAAGTAGAACTGCAATGCAGTGGAGGTTGCGACGTGGGGGGGATGGCGAGCTGGCCCGCAGGCGTCTATCTTCTCAACATCACCAACGCACAAGGACAAAAGGTTCAGAAGAAAGTCGTGAAAGTGTTGTAGGATAAATAGTTCATACACTTTTTTCAAATATCATCATTTTTTGATGATAAACAAAAAGCATAAAAAGGGTTACTCTACTTTTATCACCAGTAAGTCATGTTGATTGCCTTTGGCTTTTAATTTCTGCTGAAGATTTTTCGTAAACTTTTCGATGTCTTCAGCTGCTCTGTTGTTGTCGTCGCTTGTTACCACGTAGAGTTTGCAAATTCTGTCATTGTCGCAATTGGCCACAATGTAATCCGCTGCAGCAGCACATTGTTCATTCGCCGTTTCATTCCAAAATTCATTGTGATTGACTTGTAAAAGAGCTCTTCTCCAATTATTTCCATAGTAATAATACAACACGAAGGGCTCTTCTTCTTCCTTGTTTGGGGACGAAAAAGCTTTCGTTTCTTTTTCCCACAATTCTTCGTAAACGTTGGCTGGTAAAGTCGCAACTTTTGACCATTCATAATCACGGCCGAAAGGATCTTGCCCGACAGCGGCCTTTTCTCCAAAATTCCTTGTGTGACGTAATTCTATAAAATGTTTATAACGGCAGAATCTGAGATCCATATAGCCATTCCAAAAGAGTTCAGTAGAAAACAAGGCAACGATAAAGACAAAACAAGTTAGTTTGAATATGCTTTTCAGGTCAACCAAAAAAGGATGAAGCACCAAAAAAAGCAGGAGGGAAATCATTGAGGTTGCTTTCATCCATTTCAATGGGTGCGGAGTTGATAATAGACATAGGGTGCAACTGAATAGGAATAAAGAAATTACAACACCTAAAAAGAAACTGCGCCAGAAATCTTTTTTGGATAAAGTTCCGCGATAAGCCTCTTTTAGTGAGATGTTATGCAGTAGGGCAGGCGTGCAGACCATATAGAAAATAATCAAAAGCGGCATTGTAATCACAGTAAAGAGATTGCCGAATGGAAGATGTAACAGATCCCATATAAGATTTATGGCAAAAAGGACTATGGCTGCAAGATTCATTTTTTTCATAATGCAAAAAATTTAAGGGTTTATTAATTGAAATACCATTCTGCCGGCAAACGGTATGTTTTTTTATCTATCGGTTGTTTGGGATACTCTTTGTAGGCTAAATCTGTTTTGGAGGATTCGTTAGATTGATTACTGAAAAACAGATAGGAAGCAAATAGGCAGGCAATTACCGCGGCAGTGGAAACGGCGACGGCAAAAATACGTTTAAGAGAATAGGATTGAGTGCTTTGGTTGACTTTTTCCATAAAACGGTCGATGTCGCCTATGGGCGGTTGCTCCGTATCAAAATCTTCACGGTGAGTATGTATGTATGCTGTCAGTTTCATAATGTTGGTTTTGGTTTTTGATTTAACATAAGGCGTAGTTTGGCTAAAGCGCGGACATATTGTGAGCGTACAGTCGAGGGTTTGATTTTCAATTGTTTGGCAATTTCTTCGAAATCAAGTTCTTCCAGAAGTCGCAGCGTTATAATCAGCCGGTAACCGTTGGGCAGGTCGTTGATTGTTTGTTTGATAAATTCAACAGAATAATCGAAATCCTCATTTTCCTCGGCAGGAAGATCTACTGGGATATCCTCTTCAAAGGCAACGAAGTTGATTTTCTTTCTTTCTCGTAAAATGTTGATCGACATATTGATGCCGATTTTTTTAAGATAGGCGCACAGGTGCTTTTCATCGCCCACGAATTTGTCCAGGTGTTTGAAAGCCTTCAAAAAGACATTGTGCATCACTTCTTCCGATTCCGAGCTGTTTTGAAGAATTCGAAAGCAGCAGTTGAAAGTTTCAAAGCGGTATCTCATATAGAATTCGCGACAAGCTTCATTGTCGTATTGAGCGCAAAGTCGGAGCATTTGTTCGAATTCCATAATTAAGAGAGTTAACTAATAAGGAAACACAAAAATAATGTTTTTGCTGCATAGAGCTGTTTTTTTCTCCATTCCCCAACCACATTCATAAATGACGAAAAAATTTTCCAACAAATGACGGAAAAATTTTCCAACAAATGGCGGAAAAAATGTATTTTTGCTTCTACTTATATTCTGTCAACAAATTGTGTAATAACCTATACGCGATGAACATAGAAAAATACTACGAAATTAAAAACGCATTACCCGCTCCGGTGCAATTGATTGCCGTTTCGAAATTCAAACCGGCAGAAGACATCCAGACTTTGTATAACGAAGGCCAACGCGCTTTCGGCGAAAATAAGGCTCAGGAAATGAAGGCCAAGCACGAAATCCTGCCCAAGGACATCCAGTGGCACTTCATCGGCCATCTGCAAACCAACACAATCAAGTACATCGCACCTTACGTGACGATGATTCACAGCATTGACAGTGCCGAACTGCTGAGCGAGGTGAACAAGTACGCGCTCAAGAACGACCGCGTGATTCCGTGTCTGCTGCAATTCCACATTGCCGCCGAAGAAACAAAGTTCGGTTTCGACCTCCGGGAATGTGAGGAAATGCTCAACTCCGCCGATTTCCAAAACTGGAAAAACGTCCACATCTGCGGCGTGATGGGTATGGGCACGTTCACTGAAGATATGGACCAGGTGCGTCGCGAGTTCCAACACCTGCACCAAATCTTTGATACGCTGAAGCAGAAATACTTTGCCGACGATGCAGATTTCAAAGAACTCTCTATGGGCATGACCGACGACTATCCCATCGCAGTAGAGGAGGGGAGTACCTTCATCCGCATCGGCAGCGCCATCTTCGGAGCACGAAACTACCAGTTGTAGTGAACGGTGAACAGTGACCAGTGAACTGAAAGAAGAATGGTTAAGGAGAAAAGTATTGATATTAGTAGAAAACTATTTATACCTTAAACTTTAAACCTTAAACGGACGCCAACAAGCACGACACTTCATATACCGAGTAACTTTTCTTGAAACTTGAAACCAGAAACTTGAAACCTGTATGAAACCCAAACTTTTCCTAATAGATGCTATGGGCTTGATTTTCAGAGCCTATTATGCAATGATAAAGAGCCCGCGCTTCACGTCAAAGGGCCTGAACACGTCAGCCATTCTTGGCTTTACCAATATGTTCTATGAGTTGGTCAAGAATGAGAAGCCCACGCACATAGCCGTGGCCTTTGACACGGGCGCCCCGACGTTCCGCCACATCGACTACCAAGACTACAAGGCCAACCGCGAGGCCACGCCCGACGACATCATCAATTCCGTGCCCTATATCCATCGCGTGTTGGATGCGTTCGGCATCACGCAAATCGGCATTGACGGCTACGAGGCCGACGACGTGGTGGGCACCTTGGCCAAGCACGCTGAAATAGAAGGCTATGATGTGTTTATGGTCACCTCCGACAAAGACTACGGACAGCTGGTTTCCGAAAACATCAAGATGTACAAGCCCGGCAAGTTCGGGCAGTCCGCCGAAATTTTAGGACCCGCCGAAATCTGCGAGAAGTTCGGCATCCAGCGTCCCGAGCAGGTGATTGACATCCTGGGCCTGCAGGGCGACTCCTCCGACAACATCCCCGGCGTGCCGGGCGTGGGCCCCGTGAGCGCCAAAAAACTGCTGGCCAAATACGACACCATCGAAGGCATCTACGCCTGCAATGCCAACCAAGAAAAAGAGAAACTGCAGAACCTACTTCTCGAAAACAAGGAGCAGGCCCTCCTTTCCAAGCAACTCGCCACCATTATGATTGATGTGCCGGTGGAGTGCAATTTCGAGGAGATGGCCTACAACGGTCCCGATCCAGCAAAACTCAAAGCTATCTTCAATGAATTGGAATTCAAGGCATTGTCCAATCGTATTTTCACGGATTTGTCCCTGCAACAGCCTGCCACCGAGGTGGACCTTTTCAACCAGGATTTAGTTGCGCCCACAGAGGATGTTAAGGAAGAACCAATACTATTATTACCCAAAATAGAATCTGTTGACCCATCCAACTTCTCACTTCTCACTTCTCACCTCTCACCTCTCACTTCCAACATCTTCTTCGACTGGATTATGCAGGACGGCCGCATTGCCGGCTTTGCCTTTGCCCTGGACGACCAGACATGCTATTACCATTTTGTGGAGAGCGAGCACCGCTATTATCAGCAGTTGATACAGTGGATTTTCACGGGTGACCACACGGTCGTCACGTATGAGAGTAAGCCGACGTACAAGTATTTGAAGGTCTTCAAGGTCGAGCCGACGGTGAAGATTTTCGACTTGCAGATTGCCCATTACCTCATCCAGCCCGAGAACAAGCACGACCTGGACCGCATTACGGCTGCCAGTTTGGATTATACGTTGAAAGCCAACAGCCAGGAGTTGCAGAACATTGCCATTGAGCGCGTAAGTTGTTATGTGAAGCTTTATCCTTTGCTTTTGAAAGATTTGCAAGACAATCAATTAGAGTCCTTGTTTGAGAAGGTGGAGATGCCGTTAGTGCCAGTTTTGGCGGAGATGGAGCGCACGGGCGTGAAGGTCGATGTGCCCACCTTGCAGAAAAACTCCGAAACGATGAACGCCGAGCTCAAAGAATTGGAAACGCAGATTTTCGATTATGCTGGTGTGGAATTCAATATTGGCTCTCCCAAGCAGTTAGGTGAAGTGCTCTTTGAAAAAATGCACATTATCGAAAATGCCAAACTGACGAAGAGCAAGCAATATCAGACGGGCGAGGAGGTGCTCTTGAAGATGGCCTCCAAGCATCTCATCGTGCCGCTTATCTTGGAGTGGCGCAAACTCTCGAAGCTAAAGTCAACATATATAGACGCGCTGCCGCAGTTAATCAATCCCAAGACGGGGCGCATTCATTCCACATTCACGCAGACCATCACCTCCACGGGGCGCTTAAGTTCGGTGAACCCGAATTTGCAGAACATTCCCGTGCGCACCGAGCGCGGCCGCGACATTCGCAAGGCGTTTGTGGCTTCCGATGACGAGCATATCATTCTCGCCGCCGACTACTCGCAAATCGAATTGCGCATTGTGGCGCATGTTTGTGGCGATGAACGCATGATTGAAACCTTCCGAAAAAATGAGGACATTCATGCGTCTATGGCTGCCCATATTTTCGGAGTCTCTCAGGATGAGGTCACCAAGGATATGCGCCGCTCGGCTAAAACGGTGAACTTCGGCATCCTGTACGGCATTTCAGCCTTTGGGTTGGCTGACAGATTGCAGATTTCACAGGCAGACGCGCGGCAGTTGATTACGGACTACTATCGCAGTTTTCCGAAAATCACGGACTACTTGAACAGCACCTTGGAGTTTGCTCGCGAGCATCTCTTTGTGGAAACCCTTTTAGGCAGAAGACGTTATATTCGGGATATCAATGCGCAGAACGGCATTTTGAGGAAAGCGGCAGAGCGTAACGCCATCAATGCGCCAATTCAAGGTACGGCAGCAGACTTAATCAAAATTGCCATGATTGATATCCAGCATGAAATGGATAGATTGGGATTGCAAAGCAAGATGATTTTGCAAGTCCACGATGAACTGGTGTTTGACGCATGCAAAGATGAGCTGGAAGTCCTCAAGCAGATTGTGGCTGATAAGATGAGTGGATCCATGAAACTCTCTGTGCCATTGGATGTGGACATCAATTCCGGCACGAGCTGGTTTGAGGCGCACTGATGTGGAGGCACGAACAAGTGAATATGGAAAAACGAAAGGCGGGAAACAACAACGTTATTCCCCGCCTTTTTCATTTTTGGTTATTAGCTCTTAACTTTAAAACGGCAGGTCGTCGGTGGTTTCATCCGGCGGGCATGCGTATTCAGGTGCGGATTGCTGGGTAGGTGTGGCAGTTGCCACGTTTTGCACTTGCGTTACAACAGCTTGTCCGCCTTCGTTTTCACTCTTTGTGCTGAGCATAGTGAAAGTGTTGGCGTCAATTTCCGTGATGTAGCGTTTTTGACCGTTGTCTTCCCAACTGCGGGTGCGCAATTTGCCTTCCAAATAGATCATTTTGCCCTTGTTGAGGTATTTTTCCGCATTTTCCGCCAGATTTCGCCAGCAGATGATGTTGTGCCATTCCGTGTATTCCGTACGGTTGCCGTCTTTGTCTTTGCGGATTTCAGAAGTTGCCAAAGAGAAGGATGCTTTTTTTACTCCGTTTTCGAAGGTTTTGATGTCGGGATCCTTGCCTAACCGACCCACTAAGATAACTTTGTTTATACCTGACATAATATTGTGTTTTTATTGTGGTGCAAAAATAATGCTTTTTTTAAAAAATTAATTATATGTTAAAATAATTAAATTTTTTTAACATTAACAAAGTTTTGTTAAAATTTAGGTTTGAAACCTGCTTTGTTCAAAATGCCTTGCGCATCTTCATTTTTCATTAGTTCTTCCAAGGTCACATCGGAATGGTTATGCATATAGCTTTTAATGATTTGCAGTCCGATGTAGGAGCCGATACGGCCGGGTGAGTTGTTGCCGAATTCGCGGGTGAACGGGGTTTCGTCAATCATACGGCGGATATCGTCTTCGTCTTTGGAATAGAGGAGTTTTTTCTCTATGAAATATTGCCAGATTTGGCTTATGTGTTCTTGAGCCCATTTGTACTGTTCTTCGGTATAGCCGATAATGTCTATTTCTTTGGTGTCGGGAAACATGATTTGGGTGAAATAGAGCTTTTTGCCTTCGTAAATCATATTGTCCAAAAGTGTGATTAAAGTTTTGTCAGGCAGGTGTTTGTAGGCCATACCTTTGGTGAAGCAGTCTAACGGTATGCGGTCGGGCGTGCATCTTCTGGCGATGAACTTAGGCATGCCGGCAGCGGTGTAGTATTTGAAATTCTCGCCCAAATACATATCCACACAGACGAAGAGGTTGTCTTCATATCCGAAGACGGACGGCGTGGAGAAATCCAGACCGGGAAGAATAGTGTAAATAGTGGGAACTTTGGAGTTTGGAAAATTCGACAAATAAATCTTGAAGGCATCGTCAAGGACTTTTTCGGTGGCTTTCATGTCGGGAAATTTCTCTTTGGTTGCCTTATAGATTTCACGGATGATGGGGTCGGAGATATATCCTTTGAGTCCTCTCATCATTTGGGCATTGTTCCAGCAGTTGTTGGAAATCAGATTTTCAGGATATTTGCCATATAGCTTTTTCACGCCGTCCGCAATGTGGCTGGTGTCCAATGAGAACAAATCTCGCTCATATCGAACCATAGTGACATTCACATCTCGAACACTTTTCATCTGTTCCTTCGTGAGGTCTGGGGTTTTGACTTTTTCTTTTTTGTGGCAAGATTGGCAGCAGCAAGTCAGAACGATGGCGCAGAGTAACAAAATTGACTTTTTCATAAACTTAAAATTTGAGGAGGCAAAGATACAAAAAGCATAAAGATTGGACGGGGTGAGAGTTAATATTTTTTCTTATAAGGATATTCAAAAAAAAACTATATTTGCCGCCTTATATATATTAGGGTATAACATATAATGAAAAATACAACAATTAACTTAATTATTAATTAAAACAAACGCAAATGAAAAAAACTGTACTTTCAAAAGTTCAGAACGGTATCATGCTGATACTGTTTGTTGTTTGCGCGATGGTGGGCTTCGCTCAAGGTTCTGAGAACTTTGCCACGATTACCCCTAACAATACCAGCTACAACACAAAGACGACCTCTACGGGTTGGACTTGTTTGAATGCTGCTGTTGTCGCTGCAACCAACACGAATGCCATTGAAAACTGTGGCGGCCAATCTGTCGTCATCAATGGTAAAACAACTGCCGTAGGTTCCATTACCTCTCCGGTTTTAACGGGTGGTTGCGGAACTTTTTCTTTTAATTACGGCAATGTGTTTTCAGAAAGCAAAGGCGTTTCCTTCTTATTTGAAGTGAAAAACACGAACGCTGAAGTGTTGTATGACACGACAGTGACGGTTACGAACGCCATAGCTTCTATTGGCACTACTTTGAATTTCGAAGCCAATGTCAATATTGGCGGTGATTTTCAAGTGGTCATCACCAATCTCTCTCCCTCCAATTCTACGAGCAACAAGGATAGATTGGCAATTTCTTGTATTGCTTGGACTGCCTACGAAGGCGGTGGCAGCGTTGTTACCATTGCTGCTCCTGCAATTTCTCCGGCTTCAGGCACTTTCTACACTCCTCAAACGATTGCTATCAATGCTGCTGAGGGCGCTTTGATTTATTACACCCTCGATGGTACTACCCCTACTCCTGCTTCTACGCTCTATACAGAACCGTTCACCGTTAGCGCAACAACCACTGTTAAAGCAATTGCTGTTGTAGGTGAAAATGCAAGTGCTGCTGCTACGGCTATTTATACCTTCCCTGTTGAAGTGGCCAATATCGCTGCTTTCAAAGAAAATGGTGTGAACAATACGCTTTACAAAATCACGGGCGACGTTAAGGTTATCTATCAAAATGCCGCAAGTGGTTACTTGTATGTTCAAGATGAAACAGGCGCTTTGTTATTCTACAAATACAACAATAACGAATACGAAAATGGTGATGTGATCAGCGGCGGTCTTTGCGGTACTTATGGCCTTTATGGTAATGCTCCGCAAATGGCTGGTGCTTTGAATCCTGCTGAAGGCGTTGCCGGTACTCCAGTAGAACCTATCGTCGTTACTATCGCTGACTTGCAAAGCGATTTCGCTTCCTATTTGCACAAATTGGTTACCATCAACAATGTTAACTTCGATGGCAACTACTCTTACACCCTGAACAACAGAGGCAATTCTGCTATCATTTCCGATGGCGAAAATACCATGACTTTCTACAACCAATACAAAACTTTGGATTGCGCTGTGAATGGCACCACGAATTATAGCATCACGGGTATCGTTTACAACTACAACACTACCAAAGAAATCTCTCCGCGCGATTGCCAAGATATCGTCGCTGACGAAACCGTAGCAAGTCTTCCTTATACGCTCGATTTCGATGCACACAACGATAGTCGTTTCGTTATCGAAAATGGTACTGCTACCAACAAATGGTACGTTGGCCAAGCTTCTGGTTTTGACAACAACAAGTTGTTCATCTCCAACAACGGCGTAACAAACAAATATGCCAACACCGCTTCTACCGTTTCTGCTTATCGTACCATCAATATTCCTGCAGCTGGCGCTATGGTGTCTTTCGACTGCAGAGTTATGGGCGAAACCAATTACGACTACTTGTCCGTTTCTATCCGCAAGGATAATGAAACAACAGAATTGGGCCAAGTGAGCGGCAGCAATGAATGGACAAACGTTACTTACTTCATTGATCCAGCAATGGCTGGTGCTGCAGACCTTGTTTTCACTTGGACCAATGATGCTTCTACTGCAAACCAATTCCCAGCAGCTATCGATAACATCACCGTTGTTGAAAATCCTTGTTCTCCAGTGTCCAACTTGACCGCTACCGTATCCGGTACAACGGCCACCATCGCTTGGACCGCTGTTGAAGGTCAAAATGCATGGGTTGTTGAATACAAACCTGCCGACCGTACAGAATGGCATGCCGTGAATGCTACCAGCAACTCTGTTGTATTGGCAGACCTCACCGGTAATACCGCTTACAATGTCAGAGTAAAAGCTGATTGCGGCGCAATGAATAGCATTTGGACCAATGCTGATTTCGCTATCGACTGCCAAAATTTGACCGTCGGCGATCCTCAAGATATTATCATCGGTACAGGTACGTCCACGACCAACAACTACATTTGGCCGGGTTATTACGGATGGCAATATTCTGCTCATTTGTATGATATGGAACAATATGGACAAGTGAACTCCATCGCTATGTATTTGAATTCTGCCTCTACCTCAACGGGTTCTTCTATGACTATTTGGGTGAAAGAAGTGGACAACGATTTTGCTTTTAATTCAAGCAATAGATTCAACGATTTTGTAGATGGTGCACAAGAAATTTTCACAGGCACTCCTGACTTCTCCCAAGCAGGTTGGATAGAATTTCCTATCCAAAACTTCACCCTTTCTGAAGGTAAGGACTTGCTCGTCATTATCCATGGTGTCGGCTGTTCTGCCAGTGGTGGCTGCAGCAAAACTACTCGCTACACCTCTACCCCCAACAAAATGTGGTATAAGAGCCAAGATACTTCTGACCCTGGCTATAACACTGCAGGTACTGTCTCTTCCTATAGAGCTAATCTCAAAATCAACATGACTAGCGAAGTTTGTGCTGATGTTCCTGCTTGCGCAGAACCGACTAACTTGACTGTTTCCAATGTCACCGCTAATAGCGCAGAAATCGCTTGGAATGCGGGCGCAGACGAAACCGCTTGGACAGTTGAATACAGAACCGCTGATTCAGAAGACTGGACTGCAGCTGAAGCTGCTGAAACCAACTATGTATTAAATGGTTTGACAGCAAATACTCCGTATGTTGTTCGCGTAGCAGCTAACTGCGGCGACAATAACAGCGAATACATCGCTGCCTCCTTCACCACGCTTTCCAATTGTTTGGCTCCTATCAATACTACCAATGTAAACGACTACAATAACACTTCTCTTTATTGGACCGCTGTTAATAATGAAACCGCTTGGATGGTAGAATACAAACAAGCTTCTGCTTCCGATTGGGTATCTGTTCAAGTTGCTAATGAACCCGTGTTTGTAATCAGCAATCTTGCTAACAGCACTTTGTATGATGTTCGCATCAAAGCGCTTTGCGATGCAGAAAACGAAAGCGAATGGGCAACCTATCAGTTTACCTCCGATTGTGCCCTTATCACTTTGCCATATACTGAAGGTTTTGAAAGTTATGCTACAAACGCTGATCCAGATTGCTGGACCATGCTCAATAGCACACACACTACCTCCTCTTATCCGACTGCTTATGTGTACAATAGTTCTTCTTATGTTCACAGTGGCAGCAAATCACTCTATTTCAAATCTAGCAGCACGACTCCTATCTATGCTGTCATCCCTGCTTTTGAAGCTGAAAATGCAAGCGTTACTTTCTTCTACAGAAATGAAGGCGTCTCTACTTCTAATGGCATCCTTTCTATCGGTACCATGACGGATCCAACGGACGCTTCTACTTTTGTTGAAGTAAGATCCTTTGACCAGACGACCACTATTACCGAAGCTTCTGTGAACTTCTTCAATTTGAATGGCGCTCGCATCGCTTTCAAATATACAGGAGGATCTTATAACAACTACTATCTCGGTATTGACGACATCAATGTGGAAATGATTTCAACTTGCGTTATGCCTAATAATATCGAAGTTGCGAATGTTACCACGAATAGCGCTGACCTTACTTGGGAAGCAGGTAATACCGAAACCGCTTGGCAAATCGAATATGGCATGGCTGGTTTCGAACAAGGCACGGGCACTGTCGTAAATGCCAACACCCCTGCTTATACCTTGTCTAATTTGACTCCAAGTACGACGTATGATTTCTATCTTCGTTCTATTTGTGGCGGTGGCGACAACAGCGATTGGACACATGTATATTCTTTCCGTACAGAATCTACTTGCGAAGTCGCTATCCCATTCTTCGAATCTTTTGAACCTTCAAGTGAAAACTTACCATGCTGGACCATCATCGACAACAATGGAGATGGCGATATGTGGAAAATTGAAGCATACAACGGTCATACCGGTAACTACTCTGCTCGTATCTACACCGACTATAACGAAGGTATGGATGATGACTACTTGATTACCCCGGGTATGTATTTGACAGGCAATCAATATCTTTCTTTCTACACAAGAGCAAATTCAACCAGCGAACCTAATGCTATTGAAGTACGCTTATCTACTACAGGTAAAAATCCTGCTGATTTTTCTACCGTATTGATGCCAACCACAGAAATCGGCCAAACCACATATCAACATTACAATATCGACCTCACCGCATACACAGGTAAGGTTTACATTGCCTTCCACGTCCCTGCTAATGGTCCTGATGGCTGGTATCTCTATGTGGATGACATTGAAGTGGGCAATTATTTGTCTTGCTATGCTCCTGAAGATATTACTGTGTCCGATATTACGGACCATTCTGCAGATATTGCTTGGACACCTACTCATGGCGAAACTGACTTTGTTGTTGAATACAAAGCTGCTGAAGATGCTGCTTGGAATAGTGTTACTGTATCAGGCACTACCACCACCTTAAGCTTAAATGCTTCTACAAATTATATGGTTAGAGTAAAAGCTATTTGTTCTGCTGATGACGAAAGCGATTATTCTGAAATAGTTACTTTGAACACACCTTGTCAAGGTGGTGGTGATGTTACCATTGGTACGAGCACAAACACTTACAACGGTTATATCATTGACAACTATTACGGCTATTCCTATTCTCAACAGATTTACACGGCTGACGAAATTGGTATGGCTGGTGAAATCCAATCCTTCGCACTTCAATATGCATATTCAAGCCCTACGACGGATAAGAATAATGTTGAAGTCTATATGGCACATACCAGCAAATCATCATTCAGCAGTTCTTCTGATTGGATTACCTCCGGTCTCCAACTGGTTTACTCTGGTAGTTTGAACTGTTCTCAAGGCTGGAATACCTTTGTTTTGGATAATCCTTTCTCTTATGATGGTGTTTCTAACCTCGTTTTGGTGGTTAACGATAAGTCTAATGATTACAATGGGTCTGCTTATGTTTTCAATGTCTCACCTTGTAGTGGCAACAAGGCCTTATTATATCATAATGATTATAGCCAATTCTCAGGTACACAATCCGCAAGCTTTATAGCCGCAAATCGTAACAACATTACGTTCAGTATTTGTCCTTCTGACGAATCGGTTTGTCGTGTTCCTTCTGAAGTGACGGTATCCAATCTCACCGACCATTCCGTTGATGTAGCTTGGACGGCTATTCCAGGTGCAACAGATTTCGCAGTGGAATACAAGCTGGCGAGCGATGCGGCTTGGAACACCGTAATGGTTACCGGTACTTCTACCACTTTGAACCTGGTGGATGCTTCTACTTATGAAATTAGAGTGAAGACTATCTGTTCCGCAGAATCTGAAAGCGATTATACCGATGTGATAACCGTTAACACGCCTTGTTTAGGTTTTGCTGATGTCACTATTGGTACAGGTACTTCAGAAAATTCCAATATCCCATTTTACGGTCTTTACAATTATTCTTATTCTCAACAAATTTACGATGCAGCTGATATTCCTAGCGGTGGTAAGATTCAATCTATCCAATTCTATTGCATTGCGGCCCCATCAGCTTCTACTATTGGTAATATCAAGATTTGGATGGCTAATACCAACAAATCCACATTCTCCAGCACAACGGACTATATCAACCCGTCTGATTTGACCTTAGTATGTGAAGTTCCTACTTACGATTATGAAACGGGTTGGAACACCTTTACTTTGGATGAACCGTTCGAATATGACGGCACTTCAAACCTTGTAATAGCTTACTACGAAGGAAATAATAGTTGGGGTTCAGCTTCTTTCCAAGTTCATTCTACCAATGGTACGAAAGCTATTTATCATTACAACGACACACAATCATCCGTTTCTTGGTCAAATCCGGCTTCAGCTTCTGGCAGCAAGGGTACTTTATCAGTTCGCAACAATATCAAGTTGGGCATGTGTCCTCCATCCGAAAAAGATATCGTCTTGATGGATGCTGAACCTATTGCTGACGCTTGCGATTTGAGCAACGCCCAATTGACCATCACCGTTAAGAACAATAATGTCGGCAGCGCTATCAGCAGTTTCGTTGCAAGTTACCAAGTGAACGGCGGCGATGTGGTTGCTGAAAATGTCAATCTGGCTACGCCTATCGCTGTTGGTGCTTCTTACGAATACACCTTCGCCAATGCTCCTGTTTTGGTTGACGCAGTGAACAACATCAACATTACCCTCACCTATCCTGGCGATGGCAATGAAGACAACAATACGATGACGCTCGGACCAATCAACCTCATTACGCCGGTTGAAGTTCCATTTGAAGAAAACTTCTCTTCTGTTACCTTCGGCCAAGGTGGTTGGAATGCTGGTTCTTTGAACGAAAATCCGGTCAACTGGACTATTTCCGCAGGTACTCCTACTTACACTTATAGCGACGAATATGATGCAGCTGCTTATATGATGACGCCATGTCTCCATATCCCTGCTGGTCAATATCTCGTTTCTTATGATTACAATGCGCTTGACGTTCTTCCTGAAAATATGGTTGTTTACATCGGTACTTCCTCTAATCCTGCAGATTGGACCGTTATCGAACAACATGAAGATTTCGTTCATACGGCTACTGCTAATCATGTTGATTACCTCTTCAACAATACTGAGGATGGTATCTATTATGTTATCGCAAAAGCTGCTTCCCCAAGAGGTGGTATGGGTATGACCTTCGATAACTTGAGCATCAAACCTGCTTATACCGTTACCGTTAACGCTGGCGACCATGGTACTACAATTCCTACGGGCGTGAATTATGTTGTGGCTGGTTCTGACCTTACCATCAACATCTTGCCGGATGCTGGTTACCATGTTGCTACCATTACTGTAGATGGTGCTCGTATGGCTATAGATGAAGACAATACCGCTACAGTTTATCCATTCACATTAAATGACATCAATAGCAATGTAGTAGTAGATGTTACTTTTGCTGGCACTCAATACCATGTCGTGAAGAATGTAAACGTTGCTACGCCAAACGGTCACTTCGTACCTGCTGCAACGGATCTCGTTGAAGCTGGCGAAGCACTTACCGTTACGGCTGTTGCAGATGCACACTATCATTTGTCAAGCTTCTTGATTAGCAATAATCCTCGTTTACACGGTACTGAATATATTAATGATGTTACGAGAAATGGTAACAACTATAGCTATGATTTCGCTCATATCTACAGCAACAAATATATTACAGCTTCCTTCAACATTGATACCGTAGGTATTCACTACATCGTATTGGACGGTCAAGGCACCATCAACAACCGTTTTGTTGTTGACGCTAACACCACGCTTCCGGCTTCCTTCGACCAATATGTGAATTATGGTTCTGACCTGTTGAGCACGATTGTCCCTGCTCCTGGTTATCATATTGCGAATATCAATATCAATGGAGTTGACCATAATGTGAATGCTTGGTCATTCGAAAATATCTCTGAAGAACAATATGTAACCATCACCTTCGCTTTGAATGATTATCAAATCACCACCAACGCTATCGGTAATGGTACGGTTTCTGGCGGTGTTGAATTCACCTATGATCCTGCCTTCACTTATACTTTCGAAGCTCAAGCTGACGAAAATGCGCATATCGTAAGCGTCTTGCGTAACAATGTTGCTCTCCCTGTTGCAGATCCTGATTACTATACTGAAACATTGACCAACATCACTGAAAACTACGATTATGTAGTTCGTTTCGCAAGCAACTTCTTCACCGTTAATGCTTCTGCTGGTGCTCATGGTTTGATTTCTCCAGTTGGCGCTACTACTTATCATTACGGTGTTGATGCTGATTACAGCATTACCGCTAATGCAGGTTACTACATTTCTTCTATCACAGTAGATGGTGAAACCACCAACTACACCCAAGCTGATGGATTGAATGAAACCGTTATCACCTTCGCTAATATTCTCGAAGATCATAACATCCATGCTACCTTCGCTCAATATCAATACACCATCACCGTGAATGCGGGTGCTCATGGTACTGTTTCTCCGACCACGCATACTTATGCTTACGGTGCAACACCTACCTTCACCATCACGCCAAACGCTGGTTATGGTATTGAAAACGTAACCGTTGACGGTGCTTCTGTTGGCACTCCTGCTACATACACCTTCGCTGCTTTGAATGCAGATCATACTTTGGCTGCTACATTTGCACAATATGAATACACCATCACCGCTATCGCTGGCAACGGCGGTAACATCACTCCTGCTGGTGTAACTCCGATGTTCTACAATGGTGACCAAACTTACACCATCGCTGCTGCAACGGGTTATCATATTGAAGACGTTTACGTCGACGGTGCTTCTGTTGGCGCTGTTACTACTTACACCTTCACTGATGTTCAAGCTAACCACACCATTGCTGCTACATTTGCTCCTAATGAATACACCATCACGGTTAACCAACCGGCTAATGGTAACATCAACCCGGGCACAATGACTGTTCTCTATGGCGCAACTCCTACCTTCGTAATCACTCCGGCTACAGGTTACAATGTTGCTACCATCACTTTGAACGGCACCAATGTTATGGCTAACGCAACCAATGTCAATGGCACTTACACTTACACCTTGCCTGCAGTTGCTGCTAACCAAACTTTGACCGCTACCATGACGCTGAAGACCTTCACCATCACGGCTACGGCTGGCGCTAATGGCTCTATTGCTCCTGCTGGCACAGCTACCGTTAACTACGGTGAAACGAAAGCTTACACCATCACTCCTGCTAACGGTTACGTTATCGACAATGTAACGGTTGACGGTATGACTATGGGCGCTGTTTCCGCTTACACCTTCGTTAATGTGGTCGCTAACCACACCATCAACGCTACTTTCAGACTTGCTGAATGTGAAATTCCTTCTAATATGCAGACGATCAACATTGATACTACAACGGCTACGTTGAGCTGGTATCACCCAGGTGCTCAATCCTATGATATCCAATACAAAGCAATCAATGCTGCTACATTCACTTCTATCAGCAATGTTACCGGTTTCAGCTACTTGTTGACCAACTTGCAACCGAGCACCACATACGTATGGTATGTACGCGCTAATTGCTTGGCTAACAACTCCAGCGAATGGACCAATGGCTGCAACTTCCGCACTTTGGACAACAACAACACCATCGGTGTTGAAGAATACACTGAAAACCTCGTGAAAGTTTACGCTAATAGCAACAATGTCTATATCATCAACGAAAACAATGTCCAAATCGACAATGTTATGATTTATGACATCTATGGTAAATTGCTCTACAACGGTCAAGTGAACAGCACTTCCGAAGTGATTTCCATGAATGTGGCTACGGGTACTTACATGGTTAGATTATCTACTGATAAGGGTATGTTGAACTACAAACTCTATCTCAACAGATAATCGCTGCTTTAAGTATTCAATACTTTTCAAAAGGGTGACTTTCGGGTCACCCTTTTTTTATACAATAATTATATATAATAGTTCGGCTTTTGGGAAATTAAAAATGTTATCTTTGCACCCCCTAAAAAAGCATTTAATAATAAATAAAAATATAGTATTATGAAAGAAAGTCAAATGATGAGCATGAATCCTTTGGTTAACTATTTCAAGAAAAGTCCGAAGGATTTCACAAAAGCAGATCTTATCAAATTCGTTGAAGAAAAAGAGATCAAAATGATCAATTTCCACTATGTGGCTGGAGATGGTCGATTGAAAACGCTCGGTTTCATTTTGAATGACCGCGAATATTTGGAACAAATTCTTTCCAATGGCGAAAGAGTGGATGGCTCCAACATCTTCCCGGCATTCATTCATGCAGGTTCCAGCGACCTGTATGTCATTCCTCGTTTCTCTACCGCATTCATCAATCCGTTTGCTGAAATTCCTACTTTGTCCTTCCTTTGCTCTTATTACAACAAAGACGGCCAACCGCTGGAAAATTCACCGGAATACATCTTGCGCAAAGCTTGCAAGTCCTTCACCGAAGTGACGGGCATGTATTTCCAAGCCATGGGCGAATTGGAATACTACGTTATTGGCGAAGCTGAAGAACTCTACACCATCCCAGATCAACGCGGTTATCACGAAACATCTCCTTTCTCCAAATTTGAAAGCTTCCGCGCTGAATGTATGTACAACATTGCCAAGGCTGGCGGCCAAATCAAATACGGTCACTCCGAAGTGGGCAACTTCACCATGGATGGTAAGATTTACGAACAGAACGAAATCGAATTCCTTGTTGCGGATGCTCAACAGGCAGCTGACCAACTCGTTTTGGCAAAATGGATTATCCGTAACCTGGCTTACCAATATGGTTTGGATGTAACCTTCTCACCGAAGATTACTACGGGCAAAGCAGGTAGCGGTTTGCATATCCACACCCGCATCGTCAATGCCGATGGCAAAAACCAATATGTTACCAAAGGCAAGTTGAATTCTATCGCTAAAACCGCTATCGCTGGCTATATGACCTGCGCTGGCTCTTTGACCGCTTTCGGCAATACCAACCCTACTTCCTATTTCCGCTTGGTTCCGCATCAGGAAGCTCCTACTTCTATTTGCTGGGGCGACCGCAACCGTTCTGTATTGGTTCGCGTGCCACTGGGCTGGACACACAAAAACGATATCGTTGCAGACCTCAACCCACTCGAAAAACCAGTCAATAAAGATCGCTCTCAAAAGCAAACGGTTGAATTCCGCTGCCCGGATGGCTCTGCTGACATCTACCTCCTGATTGCTGGTTTGGCTGTCGCCGCTCGCCATGGCTTCGAAATGGAAGGCGCTTTGGATTTCGCTAAGAAAACGTATGTTGATGTCGATATTCACAAAGCTGAAAATAAAGACCTTATCGAAAAATTGGCGCAATTGCCATCTTCTTGCTGGGAATCTGCTGACGAATTGAGCCGCCATCGCGATATCTTTGAAAAATACGGTGTCTTCAATGCTGAAATGATTGATGATATTGTGAAACAATTGAAGTCTTTCAAAGACCAGAAAATCCGCAAGGAAATCGAAAAGAATCCTGAAATCATGACCAACTTGGTTCACGAATATTTCTATTGTGGTTAGTAATCACGCATAGAGGCGTTGCGTAAAGAGGATAAGACCTTGTGCGCAACGTCTCTATTTAATTTTTTATAAGATGAATATTACAGCAATTATTATTGCTTGTTTGGCAATGGCTACGATTTTAGGCGTAGCCAAAATGGTGATAAATAGAGGCGTGCAGATGCAGGCTTTGGATAACGGCAAAGCCGTCAAAGGCATTGTGCTTCCACTCCGTCTGCAGGCATACGAACGCATGGCGCTCTTCTTGGAACGTATTGAACCCAACCAACTGGTGATGCGTATTCACAATACAGGCCTTAATGTGGCTCAAGAACAGAATCTGCTGCTGACCTCTATTCGAAGCGAATTTGAACACAACCTCTCCCAACAGATTTATATTTCCAACGACGTTTGGAAACATATCTGTAACGCTAAAGAAGATATCATTGACATTATTAATGCGGTTGCCGGACAATACGAGCCTACCGCTGACAGTTTGGAATTTGCACAAGCTCTTTTGGCTGCTGCCGCTGAAAAACCAGTGGTGGATAAAGCGATGCTGATTCTCAAAACGGATGTACAAAAACTTTATTAATCTAAACGATTTCAATGAAAACACTCGAAGAATCATTTGAAGCTGTTTTGGCAGGTAAAAAGCCACAGAATCTTTATGAACCGATTTCCTATATCTTGATGCAGTCTGGCAAAAGATTGCGCCCGCAACTGGTGCACTTCGCAGTCGATTTGTTTGATGGTGATGCAGAACAGGCCCAACTCATTGCGATGGCCTTTGAAATGTTGCATAACTTCACCCTCATTCATGATGATATTATGGATGTGGCGCCCATTCGCCGCGGCAAGGAGACGGTTTATAAAAAATGGAACAGCAACATCGCCATTCTTTCGGGTGACGCTTTGGCTATCATGGCATTCCAACAGCTGTTGAAACTGGATTGCGACCGGGAACTGATTTTGGAAATTGCCAAAGTCTTTGCCCAAACTTCCTTGGAAATCTGCGAAGGACAACAGTACGACCTGGATTTTGAGACACAATCTGCTGTTTCTATCGACGAATATGTAAACATGATTCGCTTGAAAACAGCCGTCATGTTTGCCGGTTGCTTGAAGTCAGGCGCTATTTTCGCTCAAGCAGATGCCGAAAGCGAACAGGCCCTGTACGACTTTGGCATCCACTTGGGTATTGCTTTCCAATTGGCCGATGATGTTTTGGATGTCTATGCCGATTCGCCTGCTTTTGGCAAAACCATCGGCGGCGATATCCGCGATAACAAGAAAACCTACCTCTATCTGAAGGCATTGGAATTGGCTGAACCTGCCCAACGAAAGCAATTGGAAGAATTATTTGCGGTGCCAACCGTGAATTTTGAGGAAAAATATCAAACGATACGCGCCATTTTCGACGCTTTGCAAGTGAAAACGATTACCGAAAATAAAGTTCGTCAGTATGTGGAAATGGCTGTTGCCGATTTAGACAAGGTCCATGTGGCTGAAGAAAAGAAATCTGCTTTGAAATCATTGGCATTAAAACTGATTGATAGAAAGAAATAATGTCTGCTTTTGAAAAGAAACGGTATTATGTTGTATTGGTACTCCTAGGGGTATTAACTCTGGTGTACTTGGTGCATCTTTTTAATATCCAGATTCTGAATAAAAGCTACAAACAAAAGGCCGATCAGAACGCGTTGCGTTATATTACGGAGCATCCTGCCCGTGGTCTGATATACGATAGAAACGATTCCTTGCTGGTGTATAACGATGCGGCTTGCGATTTGATGGTGGTTCCCAACGAATTGCGCCCGTTTGATACGGCGGAATTGTGCAAAGTGCTGGACATCACCAAAGAAGATGTGGAGAAGAAAATTGAGAAGGCCACTAAGTACTCTAAAATTCTGCCTTCCCTATTTGAACAGCAGATTTCTAAAGAAGACTATGGCTATTTGCAGGAAAAAATGTACGAGTTTCCCGGATTTTTCGTCCAAAACCGTACTTTGCGCTCCTATCCGAATCCCATTGCCGCCCATATTTTAGGATATGTGAGCGAAGTGGGAGAGGAAGAAATTGAGAATGACCCTTACTATAAAATGGGCGACTATATTGGCAAGAGCGGTATCGAAAAGGCATACGAATCCGTGCTCCGGGGCAAGAAAGGCAAGCGTGTGGTTTTGGTGGATGTGCATAACCGCGAAATGGGCAGTTACGACAACGGCGCCGAAGATGAGGTTGCCGTGCCCGGCACGTCCATCTGGTGTACTTTGGATATGCAGCTCCAACGCTATGGCGAGGAACTGATGGCCAATAAGCGCGGCAGTATCGTTGCTATTGAACCCAAAACAGGCGAAATCCTCTGTATCATCTCCAGTCCGAGTTACGATCCGAACCTGCTGGTCGGCAAGGCCCGCCCTAAGAACTACTGCGATTTGTTGGAAGATCCTAAAAAACCGCTCTTCAATCGCGCATTGATGGCCAGCTATCCGCCAGGTTCTACCTTCAAATTGGCAAACGGTCTGATTGGCCTCCAAGAGGGCATTATTTCGGCCGGAACAGTCTATTCCTGCTCCGGCGGCGGTTATCACATCGGCAGCCATGTGGTACATTGCCACAACTGCGGCGGATTGAATATCTATTCCGCTATCCAGCGCTCTTGTAATACCTATTTCTGCCGCTTGTATTACAATATTTTATCCAATAGAAAAAAATACAAGACAGTACAAGATGCTTACAATGCATGGTTGGACTACATGCATTCGATGGGCTTTGCCCAAAAATATGAAACCGACCTTCCGTATGAATTGAAGGGTAGCATCCCTTCTGCTGAATATTTTGATAAGAAATACAATGGCCATTGGAACGGAAACACCGTGGTGTCTATGGGTATTGGACAAGGTGAGGCCGCCGTGACGCCTTTGCAGATGGCGAACATGCTGGCTGTTATTGCCAACAGAGGATACTACATCAAACCGCATGTGGTCAAAGCCATCGGCTCGAAGGATAACCGAAATACGGAATATGATGAAAAAATATACTCCAAAATCGACAAGCGCCATTTTGAGACGGTGCTGCAAGGTATGCGCCAAGTAGTCACGTCAGGTACGGGTCGAGGAGCCAAAATAGATGGGATTGAAGTGGCAGGTAAGACGGGTACGGCACAGAATCCGCATGGTCGCGACCATTCTGTATTTGCATTGATTGCGCCAGTGAACAATCCCCAAATTGTGATCTTCTGCCTCGTGGAAAACGCCGGCTTCGGTGCCACGGTGGCTTGCCCTATCGCCAGTTTGATGGCCGAATACTACATCAATAGAGAAGTCAAACGCACAGATTTGGAAAAGAACATTAAAGAGATGAGGTTCTAATATGTATTCGGATAGCATAAAACGGAATTCCAAGGGCTTTGACGCACGCCTGATTGTCTATTACCTTGCATTGGTGGTGATTGGCTGGATAACAATCTATTCAACCTGCTATCTGCCAGATGCGAAGATGGCCTTCTTTGATTTTTCGCAACCCTATGGCAAACAGCTGATATGGATTGGCACTTCCCTTTTGATAGCGGTTGCCATCCTGCTGATAGATAATAAAATACTACAGCATTACGCCTATTACTTTTATATAGTCTGCTTGCTACTCATGGTCTTGGTGCTATTTATCGGAACGGAAATCTCCGGTGCCAAGGCCTGGATTAAGATAGGAGAGTTCAGCATACAGCCTACAGAATTTATGAAGGTGGCCACGGCTTTGGCCTTGGCAAAGTTCTTCAATGAAGGCAAAACTTCAGGTGAGAAAAAATATATCTGGCTGATTGCCATCGGCATGATTCTGGTCCCCGTGCTGATTATTATGCTCCAACACGATGCCGGCTCCGCTTTGGTGTTTGCCTCCTTCTTTATCCTTTTCTATCGGGAAGGTATGAGCGCGGAATTCCTCTTCTTCTGCCTGATTGCCGCCTTCTTGGCTATCTTCACGCTGAAGTTCAATGAAACCTACGCCGTGGCGTTGCTGACGGTGGTCTTTTTGATTCTTTTCATCAAAGATAGAACGCAAAAGAAAAAGGCCAGACGCGATATCATCCTTTATGTGGTGAGCATTGTGTTTGTCTTTTCCGTAAACATTTTGTATGAAAATGTCTTTGAACCTCACCAGAAGGAGCGTATTGATACGATTATGGGTAAGACCTCTGACCCTAAGGGCGCGGATTTCAACTTGAACCAATCTAAAATCGCAATCGGCTCCGGCGGCTTTTTCGGCAAAGGCTATCTTAAAGGAACCCAAACAAAGCTGAAATTTGTCCCGGAACAGAGTACGGACTTCATCTTCTGCGCTATTGGCGAAGAGTGGGGCTTCATGGGCACTTTGGTGGTCTTTGCGCTCTATATCGCTTTGGTTGTTCGAATATTGTCGCTGTCCGAAAAACAGCGAACCCCCTTCGCCCGCTATTATGGATACGGCATTGCGGGCATTATCATTTTCCACTTTTTCATCAACATCGGTATGACTTGCGGTCTGGTTCCCATTATTGGTATCCCATTGCCGTTTATCAGTTACGGTGGCTCCTCTCTTTGGGCTTTTACAACGATGCTGTTTATATTTATTAAATTGAATGATAATTAGTTGGCTATGAAAAAAATATTATTGTTTATGGTTCTGCTGGCGTTAACCATGATGTTGCCAGCGCAAACAGAGAAAACGGTTCTCTTTCTGGTGCCTTTTTATTCGAATCAGTATGAAACCCAGAATTTGTCTTCTATTCAAGAAGATGCTGATATGTATCAGGTCAATGCTTTCCAGCTGATGGGATTCTGGGCTGGTGCCCAAATTGCATTGGATGAATACGCTGCCCAAGGCACCCTGCTGAAAATTATCGTAAAAGATATTTCCGACAGCGAAGCCAAATTGCGCTCTGTTCTGGAAAATCAATCTCTGATGAATGAGGTTGATTTGATTGTAGGCCCTTTCTTCAGCAAGCAATTTGCGATTGCATCAAAGTATGCTAAGGATTATAAAATCCCTATTGTCAATCCTTTTACTACCCGAACGGATATCTTGGAAAATAACGAGTATGTCTATAAACTGTTGCCATCGCTCGAATCAAGACCGGCTACTATTTCCTTTATGGCAGATATGTATCCTAATCATCAAATTCTGATTTATGCCGATTCTACCAAAAAGACAAAAGAGTTCTTGGCCTATACTTCCTATTTTAAGAGCAAAAATATTTCCTATAAAATTGTTCCGTTTTCAGGCAACTTAGTGAATAATTTGAAAAGTGGTGCCCACAATATCATTGTTGTATTGAGTGAAGACGAAGCGCGCGCCCACATGATTTCCAGAGATCTGGTTTAC
The DNA here is from genome assembly GCA_024400815.1 of Bacteroidales bacterium. GTDB lineage: Bacteria > Bacteroidota > Bacteroidia > Bacteroidales > WCHB1-69 > F23-D06. The sequence goes on from JAKSMD010000004.1 coordinate 50,651, forward strand.
AAGGCCGACTTGAATAATATTACCTTCGTGGTGCCTGAAGCTTGGCTGGACATGCCAACCTATGATGTGGAATATTATGCCAAACTGAATATTCATTTCTTCTCCGACTATTTTGTAGATAAATCTACCGAACAAACCAAGCTTTTTGTTCACAAATACACCGAAAAGTTCAATACGCCGCCTATGGTTAAGACTTTTGGCTTCCAAGGTTATGACGCCACTAAGTTTTTCGTAGAATTGGTGTTAAATGATATGGACATAGATCGAGTTAAGTTTGTGCCGATGTCTTATCGATTCAGTTTTGACAAGGTGAATAATGGCGGTTACGAAAATGTAAATGTCCAATTCTTGGAGGTTAAAGAAAACATCGTGCAACCTGTAGGATTTTAATGGAAAGAGAAACCTTTTTTGTGGATGTCCTGTTGCCATTGCCGCTGCCAGGATTGTTCACCTATCGCGTGCCGCACGACTTGGCCGCGGAGGTGTCCTTCGGTATGCGCGTGATTGTGCCCTTTGGCCGCAGTCGCCTCTATGCTGCTTTGGTCATTAAGGTCCACCAGCAAGCCCCACAGCAGGTCAATACGAAGTATGTGCTGGACGTGGTGGACGACCGCCCTATCATTTCCGAGTGCCAATATCGTTTGTGGCAATGGATTGCCGACTATTATATGTGCACCATCGGAGAGGTGATGGCCGTGTCTTTGCCCTCTGCGCTTAAATTGGCCAGCGAAACCAAAGTGAAATTGCATCCGGAGTTTTCGGGCGATATCTCCATCTTGAACGAGTATGAAATGGCCATTGTGGAGACGTTAGCCCATCGTGATACCCTCACCGTGGACGAGGTGTGCAAGATTGTGCATATTCAGAAAATCATTCCCATCATCAAATCCTTGGTCGATAAAAAGGTGGTGATTACGGATGAGGAGATTCGCAATCCGTACAAGGCCAAGCGGGAGACTGTGATTCGCTTAGCCGCGCCCTATGCTTCGGAAGTTCCTTTTATGGCGATGTTGGACCAGTTGAGCGCATCGTCAAAAACCGCGCAGCAAGCCGACTGTTTGCTTGCGTTTATGATGCTGACAAAAACCGATAAGGGTTATGATTTTACTGCAACGGTTCCGAAGAGCAAGCTGATGGAAGCCGAAGTGGTTACGCCTTCCAGATTACAGAGTTTGATGAAAAAAGAGATTCTCGTCTCGGAAGAGGTGATTATCTCTCGCCTGGTAGAGGCATCTTCTCGCGCGAAGGTTTCGGACATCCTGCTATCAGAAGCGCAACAAACGGCTTTTCGTCAAATACACGAACAATTTGAACAACATCCCGTTGTGCTGTTGCATGGAGTCACCGGCAGCGGCAAAACGGAAATCTATATTAAACTTATTGATGAGGTTCTATCCCAAGGGAAACAAGTGCTTTATCTTCTTCCAGAAATCGCTCTTACCTCTCAGATTGTCAATCGATTGCGGACCTATTTCGGCGATAAAGTCGGGGTTTATCATTCCCGTTTTAACGAGTATGAACGGGTGGAAATCTGGAATCGTGTGCTGGCACAAAATGCCGAAGAGGATTTTTCCAAGTACCAATTGATACTGGGGGCGCGTTCAGCATTGCTTTTGCCGTATCAGAACTTGGGACTCATCATTGTGGATGAAGAGCACGATGGTTCGTATAAGCAGCAAGATCCTGCGCCAAGATACCATGCGCGCGACTGTGCCGTTGTGCTTGCCAACATACATCAGGCCCAAACCTTGATGGGCACTGCTACCCCTTCCTTGGAAAGTTACTATAATGTGGAGCAGCATAAGTATGGTCTGGTGGAGCTGATGACGCGTTATGCCCATAGCCAACTGCCAGAAATATGGTCGGTGAATATGATTCAAGCCACGCGCCAGCATCAAATACAGGGTGTCTTTTCACAATTTTTAATTGATAAAATTGGCGAAGCCTTGTCGAAAAAAGAGCAGGTCATCCTCTTTCAAAATCGACGCGGCTATGCGGTGCGGATGATTTGCAATTCATGCGAGACCATGCCCACTTGTAAATATTGTGATGTGACTTTGACTTATCACAAGCGCACCAACTTGTTGAAATGCCACTATTGCGGCTATGCGATAGAGGTGCCTCACGAATGTCCGACTTGCCATAGCACAGACATTGCCATGAAGGGTTTTGGCACCGAAAAGGTGGAAGATATGCTGGCATAAATTTTTCCAGAAGCCAAAATTGCCTGAATGGACTTGGATACTACGCGCTCAAAGAATGCCTATCAGCAGATTATCACCGATTTTGAGCAGCATAAAACAGATATTTTGGTGGGCACTCAGATGGTCACCAAGGGCTTGGATTTCGATAGGGTGAGTGTGGTGGGCATTCTGAATGCAGATGCTTTACTATCATTTCCTGATTTTCGAGCGTTTGAAAAAGCGTATCAGCTTTTGGCGCAAGTGAGTGGGCGTGCGGGCCGCAAAGAGGTGCCCGGCAAGGTGGTTATTCAAACCTACCAGCCGCGCCATCCGGCATTGAAATATGTGGAATCCAATGACTTTTCCGCCATGTATCAATCTCAGATGGCGGAACGCCGAGATTTCCACTATCCTCCTGTGGCACGACTGATAAAAATTACCCTGAAACATGCCGACGAGCAAGTGGTGAATAAGGCCGCCGACGCATTGGCACTGCCGCTGCGTCAGACATTCTCCGGAAAAGTGCTTGGCCCCGAGTTCCCATTGGTTTCTAGAATACAGAACTATTATATCAAGGACTTCTGGCTTAAACTGCCTAAAGATAACACTTTGGCTCAGCATAAAAGGCAACTGCAGCAAATCCTTCGAGATTTTCAAAGTATTCCGCAATTCAAAGCCGTGCGTTGTGTGATAAATGTGGATGCGTAAATTTGGAAACGCACGCCGCTTGTACTATTTTTTGTATTTTTGCCCGCTCATAAAATTTTTGCACATGAAAGAAGAATCTACAGAAAACATCCAAAAAGCCATTGATATCTTAACCAAACAATCGGACAGCAAATTGCTCACCCACTTGAATGCGTGTGTTCATTGTGGTCTTTGCGAAACGAGTTGTTTGTTTTTCAAGACTTTTAAGGAACCGAAATATATTCCTGGCAAAAAAGTGGATATGGTCTCTTCCATCTATCGTCGCTATTGCACCTTTTTAGGCAAGACGGCTCCGAAGTTGACCCACGCTCGCGAGTTGAATGAAGAAACGATTAGCGAAATGGTGGATTCCCTTTTCGGTGCATGTACGATGTGCGGCCGTTGCGTGAAGCATTGTTCTATTGGGGTGGATATTCCGTTTGTGGTACGCACGGGCCGCCGCATGCTTGCAACGATGGGCTATGTGCCGCAAACATTGCAAGCCACGGTGGATGCCGCTATCAACACGGGCAATAATATGGGCATCCCTACGGAAGATTTTGTGGATACGATTGAATGGATGGAAGAAGATCTGCAAGATGAACTTGGAGAAGATGCTAAAATCCCACTCAACAAAGACAACTCTGACATTTTATACACGCTCAATCCGCGCGAACCCAAGTTCTTCCCGCTGTCTATTGCCGCTGCCGCTAAGATTTTCCATGTGGCTGGCGCCAATTGGACCCTCTCTACGGAAATGTACGATGTGACCAACTACGGCTATTTTTCTGGCAACGACCAAGAAGCCACCGCCATTGCAAAGCACATGTTTGATGAGGTTCACAAACTGCACTGCAACACCTTGGTACTTGGTGAGTGCGGTCATGGCTCCCGTGCCCTTCGCTGGGAAGCGCCCAACTATTTGAAAGCACATCCTGATTTCAAGATGATTCCCCTTATTGACTTGCTGGAAGATTATATTAAAACTGGCAAGATTAAGGTTGACAAGAACCTTAACACGAAAAAATATACTATTCACGACCCTTGCAACATCGTGCGCAATGGCGGTTTGTACAACTCTTTAAGATATGTTGTGAAGCAGGTCGTTCCGGATTTGGTTGAAATGAAACCGACGGGCAGCGATAATTTCTGCTGTGGTGGCGGCGGCGGCATGCTCGCTATGAGCGAATATAACGAAAGAAGACTCAAAGTTGGCGAAATTAAAGCCAATCAAATCAAAGAAACCGGCGCTAATGTCGTCATTACACCATGCCATAATTGCGCAGACCAGTTGACCCAAATCAATCATACTTATGGTTTGAATGTGGAAATCAAATCGTTAGCAGAAGTTGTGGCCGACGCTTTGGTTTTGGAATAAACTGTTCTATAAACAATGAATGTTTAATTTTTTTTCCCGCTCTATGTGAAGAAAAAAATATATCTTTGCCGCGAAAAAAATTTATTAACCAAAATTCTATAGTTATGAAAAAAATCTTTACACTTGTAATGGCAATTTTTGCTGTTGTTGCAATGAATGCACAAAATGCTAAAATCGTTCTCGAAGCTTATGACGTTTGGGGCGATGGCACTGGTTATCAACTCCTCATCGATGCTGACAATGCAGGTTGGGATGATACCCGTGGCCCTGATTGCGGTTCAACCTATTCTGGTTGGGAATATGTAATTCCTGCTGGCGCTACTATGGCTGCTGATGGTGAACCTTATTGCGTTGTTGATGGCGCTGAAATGATTATGATTCCTGCTGGTACTTATTCTTACCTTATCCTTAATCCAGGTTGTAATGATTATGCTGCTAATTACATCGCTGCTGGTACTACTTGCGATGAAACCAACACAAGCTACACTTTCGAAGCTAACAAAACTTACACATTCACCCTTACTTTGTCTGCATCTGGTAACGACTGTACTACTCTCACCGTTACTGATGGTATTGTTGGCGTAGAAGAAGTTGCTGCTGAACAAGCTCGCATTTATCCTAACCCTGCTACTGACGTTCTCAATGTAGAAGGTAATGGTAACATCGAAATTTCCAACATCCTTGGTCAAGTTGTTATGACTGACTTCGTTGAAGGTCATACTCAACTCAATGTTGCTAATTTGAACAATGGCGTTTACTTCGTACGCGTTAATGGTCAATCAATGAAATTCGTCAAAAGATAATTTTTGATTGATTTAATTCTATAGAAAACGGTGCCTTTTAGAGGCGCCGTTTTTTTTTGTACTTTTGCGACCATGAAAAAATTATACATAGAGACATACGGCTGCCAGATGAATTTCGCAGATAGCGAAGTGGTGGCGGCTATTTTACAAGATTTATATGAGCTAACCCAGAATGTTCAGGAAGCCGATCTGATCCTAATAAACACCTGTTCCATTCGTGACAAGGCAGAACAACGTATTCATAAGCGCTTGCACGAATTGGAAGCCCTCAAGAAAAAACATCGCACCCTGCAAGTTGGACTGCTCGGCTGCATGGCAGAGCGTATGAAAGAGGAACTGTTCGAAACGGAACCCATCCTCAATTTCATTGCAGGTCCAGATGCCTATCGGGATCTTCCTAAACTGATTCAGGATTCTGTACAAGGTGAACCTACATTCAATGTGCTCCTGTCGGAAGAGGAAACCTATGACAATATCATGCCGGTGCGCTATGACCTGAACGGAGTTTCCGCCTTTGTCTCCATCATGCGCGGATGCAACAACTTCTGCACCTATTGCGTGGTTCCTTATACACGGGGTCGCGAACGCAGCCGCAGTCCTAAAACCATCTTAATGGAAGTGGAACAGCTCCTGAAAGAGGGCTATAAAGAGGTTACTCTATTGGGACAAAATGTAAACTCCTATTGCTGGGAGGAGAATGGCGAGAAGATGACTTTTGCCAAGCTGATGGCTGCCGTGGCAGAGATGTCTCCCGGACTGCGCGTCCGCTTTGCCACTTCTCACCCGAAGGATATCTCTGACGAGTTGCTGGAAACAATTGCCAAATATGACAATATCTGCAAGTATATTCATCTGCCAGTTCAGTCTGGTAGCAATGTGATGCTGAAACGCATGAACCGCGTCTATACACGAGAATATTATTTGGAAAGGGTACGCAAAATCAAGGAATTGATGCCGGATTGCGCCATTTCTACCGATATCATAGCTGGTTTCTGTGGTGAAACTTTGGAGGACCATCAGCAGACGCTTTCCATCATGCGCGAGGTTGGCTATGAATATGCCTATATGTTCAAATACTCCGAGCGTGGCGGCACGATGTCCGCAAAGCGTTTTGAGGATGACATTCCCGATGAGGAAAAAACGCGCCGCTTGGAAGAAATTATCGCCCTGCAAGGTGAACTCTCCTTTGCCAGCAACCAACGCGATGTGGGTAAGACTTTCCGCGTGCTGATAGAGGGCCAGTCCAAACGCTCCGCCGACCAACTTTATGGCCGTAATAGTCAAAACAAAGTGATTATCTTCCCGAAGGGAAATCATCAAATTGGCGAATATATTGATGTTACTGTAACACGCTGCACGGCGGCTACGCTGTTTGCAGATTAATAAAAAGCGTAAAATAAAATGCTTTATCCTGAGAATTTTGAAGAAAAGATAGGGTTTAATGCCATCCGGCAACTGCTGTTGCAACATTGTCTTAGCCCCATGGGGCAGGGCATTGTGAATGATGTGCAGATGATGACGGATTTGGGAAAAATCAAACCGGAACTGGAAACAGTGGAGGAATTCCGCCAGTTGCTGTTGTTTGATGATCCATTTCCGGCGCAGGATTATTTTGATTTGCGTGCCGTGCTGAAACGCCTGCAAATTGATGGCACCTATATTGAATTGGAAGATTTGGCCCAACTGCGTGGCTTTATTACCACGATGACCAATATCTACGTTTATTTGAAAGTCCGTTTTCAAGATAAAAAATACCCGTATTTGTGGGGCATTTGTGAAGATATGCCGCTGCAACGCGACTTGATGACCGCCTTCAATCGTATTTTGGATGATAAAGGGCAAATGCGAGATAACGCATCGGATGAGCTATGCCGTATTAAAAGCGAAATCAATCGCATTTCTAATTCGGCAGATCGACAAATACGAAAGATTCTCAATGCGGCCAAACAGGATGGTTTGGTCAAAGAGGATGCCGAAATGACGATTCGTAATGGTCGCCTCTGTATTCCGATTGCGGCTCAGTTCAAACGTCGTTTGAAAGGTTTTATTCACGATGAGTCTGCGACAGGGCAAACGGTATTCATTGAGCCGACAGAGGTTTTTGATGCCAACAATGAATTAAAGGATTTGCAAAATGCTGCCAACCGCGAGGTGGTGCGCATCTTGACAGAAATGTCAGACAAAATCCGCCCGCTTATCCCAGAATTGTTGGACGCTCAACAGCGATTGGGAAGATATGATTTTCTGCGCGCTAAAGCTTTGTTAGCCATTGACCTCAATGCTTCTTTGCCGCATCTGCATCCCGAACCGATGGTGGATTGGCAGCAGGCAATACACCCGTTGTTGTACTTTACCTTGAAAAAAACGGCTAAAAAAGTGGTCCCGCTGGATGTCAAACTCACCGCAGAACATCGTATTTTGATTATTTCGGGTCCGAATGCCGGCGGCAAGTCTGTGTGCTTGAAATGTGTAGGATTGCTGCAGTATATGCTCCAATGCGGCTTGCTGGTCTCTATGCAGGACACTTCCGATATGGGCATTTTTGACAGCATCTTCATTGATATCGGCGATGAGCAATCTATAGAAAATGATTTGAGCACCTATAGTTCCCACCTTTCCAATTTGAAGGTGATGGACGATCATCTCCAAAGTCACTCGTTATTCCTCATTGACGAGTTTGGTTCCGGCACAGAACCGACGTTGGGTGGCGCTCTTGCCGAAGCCATTTTGGAAAGTTTCTACGAGCACCAGGCCTTTGGCATTATCACAACCCACTATGGCAATCTCAAGATGTTCCCAGATACGCATCCTAATGCAGTAAATGGTGCTATGCTCTATGATACAGCGGCTTTGAAACCTTTGTATCAGCTCAAGATTGGAAAACCGGGCAGTTCTTTCACTTACGAAATTGCCCGCCATATCGGATTGAATGAACATATTGTTGAAAATGCGATTGCCAAATCGGGCACCGCGCAAATAGATTATGAACGCAAGTTGGAGGAGATTGAAATTGCGCAGTTGGAAACAGAACAGAAATTGAAACAAGTTCGGGCCGCAGATGACCAATTGGCGGAGATGATTGATGAATATTCGGAGAAATTTTCTGAATTGGACAAACAGCGAAAAGATATTCTCCAAAAAGCCAAAAACCAGGCGAATTCTATTGTAGAAAGTGCTAATAAGGTTATTGAGAAAACCATTCGAGATATTAAAGAGGCCAAGGCAGACAGCGTGAAGACCAAAAAAGCACGCGAAAATGTCACGCAATTGAAGGAAGAACTTAAACAGGAGATTGACTCTATTGAAAAAGAGGAAACCTTAAAGCCCATTGTGCCAGTCAAGCGTTCCAAACCGAAGGAGAAAAAAGTGGTGGAGCAGCCAGAAGACACGACTATCCACGTGGGCGATTCTGTTTTTATGGCCGATATGCAGATTACGGGAGAAGTGACATCTATCAATGGCAATGACGCAACGATTGCCTTTAATTCGGTGTCATTCAAGACACAATTGAATAAATTGATGAAGATTAGCAAAAAGGAAGCGCGTGAAGTTCGCCGCGGCGGCGTGGTCCATGTGAACGAGGGCACGCTGGCGGAGGCGATGAACAAGAAGTTAGCGGATTTCAACTCCACTTTGGATGTGCGTGGACAGCGTGTGGAAGAGATGCTTCCCGTTTTGCACGAATATTTGGACGAGGCAGCCTTGCTGAGCATTCGCTATGTGCGCATTCTGCACGGCAAAGGCAACGGCATCTTGCGCCAAGTGATTCGCCAGCATCTGCACAAACGCCCCGATGTGGAAGAATTTCAAGATGAAGCGCTCGAATTAGGCGGCTGCGGCATTACGGTGGTGAAGATGAAAAACACCAACTAGCATTTTGTAACTAATTACACTACTATGAGATATCGTTTGATAACCATTCTTATGTTGTTCAGCATGCTTTTGAGTGCGCAGGCGCCCGCTGGCTATTATCAAAATGCAGCCAATAAGAAGGGATATGCGTTGCGATGCGCTCTATACTCTATTGTCAAAAATCATTCATCATTGTCTTATAGTGATTTATGGGGTGCTTTTTATACTACGGATAAAAATCCCGCCAACAATAAAGTATGGGATATCTATTCCGACAACCCCAATGGCAACACGGCATATTACTTTAACTTCGGCACTGACCAATGTGGCAACTATTCATCTGAAGGCGATTGCTATAATCGTGAGCACTCTATTCCTAAAAGTTGGTTTAATGATGCGGCACCGATGTACACTGACCTGTTTCACATCTATCCCACAGATGGATGGGTGAACAATAAGCGCGGCAATATGCCCTTGGGTGAGGTCAACAATCCTTCTTGGTCCAGCACCAATGGCTCTAAAGTCGGACCTTGTACCACAGCAGGGCATTCGGGTACGGTGTTTGAACCCAATGATGCCTACAAAGGCGATTTGGCACGTTCTTATTTTTATTTTACGGTATGCTATATGGATAAAAATCTGGGCTACGAGCAATCCATGTTTTCAGGCGGTTCACTGCAGCCGTGGGCTTTGGCCATGCTGATTCGTTGGCATAATGAAGATCCTGTCAGCCAGAAGGAGATTGATCGCAACAACGCTATATATGCCATTCAGCACAATCGTAATCCTTTTATTGATTACCCCGAATTGGTGGGCAAAATATTCGGCAGCGACTCTGTTAATGTCTTCAATCCAACAGGCATTGACGATTGGGATATATCCAAGTGCTGCCAAGTGTATCCCAACCCCGCCCGCGACAAAGTCAGTGTTGTGCTTTCTGCAGATGTATTTGCGCCTGTGACATTCCAATTGTTGAATATGATGGGACAGGTGATGATGCAAGAAATTCAAGAGTCCGGAGATATCCATACCCTGGATGTTTCAGCATTGCCTGAGGGAATTTATATCCTCCGCGCACAAACCGATAAATATCATATTCATAAAAAAATCATTATTTCCCATTAAAATCTATTCATCTACTGATACGCGCCGTCGCCTATACGTTGCACCGTAAACATAAATTCGCCGATGCTCTGGCGCGTCTCTACCTCTCTACTATTCTACCGATACTCATTTAAACCCCAATTCCCCCAATATTATGTTGTATCTTACCAAACATTTTGACTTTGAAATGGCGCATGCGCTGATGGGCTATCCTGGCAAGTGCCGCAATATCCACGGCCATTCCTATAAGATGGAGGTCACCGTCATGGGCGAACCCGACCCTGCAAGCGGAATGGTCATTGACTTTAAGTTGCTCAAGGACCTTGTGAACGAGCACATCGTCAATAAGTTAGACCATGCGTTGGTGCTTTCCAACAGCGTGGATGCGGACCTTATAGCCACCTTGCGCAAGCATTACGACAAGGTCATCACCTTCCCGTTTGTGCCTTCAACGGAGAATATGCTGGAGCATTTCGCCCAGATATTGCAGCCGTGCCTGCCGGCCAATGTGAAACTCTATTCCATAAGGCTGCACGAGACAGACACTTCATTTGCGGAGTGGAGGAATGATTGACATTGACTTTTTTGGAAGCGACTTGAAAAGTGAAAAAATCCTTTCTGCGTCATAGCGTTTTCTCTGCGCCTTTGCGGTGAAGATGAAACCGCAGAGCCGCAAAGTATAAGAAAACCTACCAGTAGCGGATCCGGCATTTCATCACTTGAGTTCGTTGACCGTTATCTTCAACAATGTTGCGCGTCATATTCCCGTATCGGTCATAACGAAAATATTGCCAATAATAATAGTTCCATAGGAACTCTACATCTATATCGCCATAATTATCCAAGTTGGTAAAGTAATGTTTATCCCCGTACTTGCTCAACAAAGAAATCCAGCAGGCATCGTTGTATTCAACATCATCATTGTCAAATGAATACGAGATGTTTTTGGAATCATCGTAAACATTAGACGAGTAAAATCTCAGCGTCTTATTCTTATAAAAAAGGCGATTGGTCAGACGACCTTTTTGGTCATATTGAATTAGACATAGGTCGGAACTCATTTTTTCGGATATAGAATCGGGCATTATTTTTTCTTCTTGAATGACTCGCCCATCCTTGTCCATTGTGCAGCTATAGGAAACGAGCTGAGGAAGCAGTTCGGAAGCGTTTCGCGCACGCTTTTCTATATTCCACAGGTAGGTGTCTGAATGATAGGTATAGGTGTGTCGCTCAAGTAACGTGTCGTTGCGATAGATTTCCACTTTGCTTCGCCGGCCCAGCGAGTCGTATTGGTGAACTTCTTTCCAAGTTTCACCGGGTAGTTTCACCCATTTGTCCGTAATTTGTCCCTCTTTGCTATAGCTAACACGATAGGTAAAAGGAACATCTCTGTCCGTTTGCCCAGTGCCAATCACTTTTTTCAGATGCCCTTTATGCGGAAGCATATCGTCAAATTCATTCCAATCGTTGTTGTACGATTCCAATGGAACAAGGAAATTGTAATTGTTTTCGTATGGAATTACGGCAACGGATGCGCGATGTTGTTCTACATAGCTCAATTCTTCTGGGCCTAAGGTGTCGCCGAGGTTTCGGAATCTCACGCAGCTGCCGGTTATGGAATCGGTCATAGGCAGTCCTAAGAGTTGTTTGCAATCTTCCCAGTTATGAACGGCCTGAGTATCCCACAATTGAAATTTTTTAAGAGCCTTATTATAGGCACGACTATTTTGCCGAGTTTTCTTTTGGTTTTCTGACTGTATATTTTTCCAATACTGCTTTGTTTTTTGAATATAGGGACGAATATTCAAGGGCTTGCCGTTCAAGTAGCGATGATAGGATTGGAGGATGAGGTCGGAAATGTCGTCGGGATGCGACAAACCCAGTTTGTGAAAGTACGTCCACAGTCGTGACTGGCCCCACAGTTGCCAATGGTTGCGTATCCACATCCCGAGTCCGAAATGTGCGTTGGTGCAAAAGGTCTGTTCCTCCATTTGTCGAATATTGTCGCGCACGGAATCGGGAATCAGGATATCCAACTGGCGAAGGCAGTCTTGCAAGTCCATCGGAATATAGACGGCGGAATCCCGGGTCTCCGCAACATCGGTGTGGGAGGAGTCTGTTTGGGCGAAAAGGAGGCAACTACCAACCAATAAGCAAAATAAGAGGATGTACTTTTTAATCATAGGCGGCAAAAATACTAAAATATCTCGAAAGTCAGTAATAAGCGATTTGAAGAAAAATAACCAGCAAAAAACAGTTGATTACAGCCATTTGTATGCTTTTCACCATCCAATATTAATGGTCGTTATCTCATATTTTTTAATAGATAACGACCAACAATAGTATTATTCCTTATCGTTATCTATGTTTTTATAGCAGATAACGACGAGTAATAATACTATCTTCTATCGTTATCTAACAAGTTTGGACAAACACATTGGATAATCCGTCTCGAAAAGCTTGGGCACGCTTTTAGACAGAAGAAATTATAATGATTTATCCCTGGAGGTTACTATGGACGATCTTTATCAATAATCAAATTTTTGTATTTTCGCGCCTCATTTTTTTAAGAATACGATCCCAAAGCGGATTTTTCCGTATGCTTAAAAAACCTTTTATTTCTTTGATACTTAATAACAAATAAAATAAATGAAGAAAACACTGCTTTCACTGGTATGGACTTTGTCCTGTCTTATCGCTACAGCCCAACTGGCAGCACCAACGCTTTACTCTCCAGCTGACAACCTGACTGGCGCTTGGACCCGTCAAGATT
>JAKSMD010000040.1 GCA_024400815.1 Bacteroidales bacterium
GGATATGGACCGTCAACGCCAAACACTGCTTTCCGCTAAACAGCAATTGGAATCTGAAAAGTCTAAGTTGGAATGCGAAAAACAGAATTTAGAACAAGTTTTGCAGCAATTGAAAGTCCAAGTTTCCGAACTAGAATCCGCTAAAGCGGTCGTTGTGCCCAATCCTAATGAATTTTCTGTTCAACAAGGCCTTACAGAAGATGTGGATCTTTTCTTCGATTTAGATCATGAAAGTTATGGTCCGGAAGTTGAGCATGTTGAGAAAAATCAACCAGTATCAGAACCTAAGGTGGAAACCCCTGTTCAACCTAAACCGGTGGCAGAATCAAAACAGACGGTTCAACCAACCGTAAAACCTGCGGAGGTCATCGATTCAAAGCAAGTTTCTGATGAAGACGATTTGTTGCAATTTATTCCATCTGCAAAGAAATCCCAACCGGTAGAGCAACCTGTTGCTCCCAAAGAAAAATCCCAATCCACATCTGTTGCCACTTCTAAAGCTGCTCCTATGGAGCAATCCTCTGCGCCTCGTTCTTTGAATGATTTGTTTAATGCACAGAAAGAAGATCGTTCTTTGGGTGCCCAATTCCAACATGCCAAAGTTGGAGATTTGACGAAAGCAATTTCTATTAACGACAAATTCACCTACATTAAGGAGTTGTTCAATGGTCGTGGCGAAGAATTCAGCGCCTCCATTCAGAAGTTGAACCAATGTGCCAATATGGAAGATGCCTTTACTTGTTTGGAAGGACTGAAGAAACAGTATTATTGGGATTCGTCATCTACGGCATATCTCTCTTTGTGCGATCTGCTGCGTAGAAAGTATATGTAGTAGCATAGCTATTTTAATAAAAGGAATATTTATTCGAAAATGAGTAGAGGATTTGTAAAGGAAGGAGATCAAGAAGACGTTCCTATGGTTCCTCCACGGGCTTTTTTGCCGGCAGGCGTGGCCAACTATGTTACGCCAACGGGAATGGATCTGTTACTTCAAGAAAGAAATGATTTGATTGCGGAAAGAGATGCAATTCAAGTTGGAGGACAAGAGAGTGATGCCCGCGTGCAACGCAATTTCCTCAATGCCAAGTTGGAAGTTTTGGAAAACAGAATCAAGATTGCAAAAGTGATGGCCCCTAAGACCACAGGCGAGATTGCTTTTGGCTCTGTTATCACGGTTAAAATGAATGGCCGGGAAATGATTCTTCAAATTGTCGGTGTGGATGAGGCAAACGCTGCGCAAGGGAAAGTCCCTTTTACTTCACCGATGGCGAAGGCATTGATGGGACATCGAAAAGGGGAATTCTTAGATGTTCAATTGCCTTCTGGATTAAGAACTGTTCAAGTATTGAATGTTGAATAAAAAAAACGAGATGTTTTCACATCTCGTTTTTTTAGAGGTCTCTTCCAGATTCGAACTGGAGTCAACGGTTTTGCAGACCGGTACCTAACCACTCGGCCAAGAGACCCTTTCGTTAAGCGGTGGCAAAAATACAATCTTTTTTTGAAAAAACAAACTTTTAGGCAGTAATTTTTTATCTACCTATAAATAAGTTTATTATAAAAGAAAACGGGGAGATATTCTCCCCGTTTAACTTATTTGTTTGGGTATGGGGTTACGATATCATCGCAGTATTCGCAGCGATATGAGCGCTTTTCTTTATCTACCAAGTGGAAAACATGGTCAAAATAATGCTCAACGGAAGTTACGCAGCGAGGGTTTTTGCAATGGATGATGTTGACCACTTTTTCAGGAACTTCGAGTTTGACTTTTTTAACCGTTTTGCCATCTTCAATAATGTTGACGGTGGCGTTAGGGTCAATAAGACCGAGAAAATCATAGTTTAAGTCGATGACCTCGTTGATCTTAATGATGTCTTTTTTACCCATTTTCAAACTGAAGGCGTTCATGATGAGCGCAACATTGTATTCGGCTTTGTCCAAATGCAAGTAGTTGAAAACAGTCATGCCATAGCCGGCTTTGATGTGGTCAATGACGATACCTCTTTGTATGCTGTTGATTTCTAACATAGTCTTTAATTTTAATAAATTCCTAAAAGTTTGCAGATGAGAGCCATGCGGACATACATGCCGTTTTTGGCCTGGTTGAAGTATTGCGCGCGCGGGTCACTATCCACTTCAGGACTGATTTCGTTTACGCGAGGCAGTGGATGGAGAATGTAGGTGTCAGGACGGGCGTACGTCATCTTTTCAGGATCCAAGATGAAACGGTCTTTTAAACGGATGTAGTCTTCTTCGTTGAAGAAACGCTCGCGTTGAACACGCGTCATGTACAAGAAATCCAATTCGCCCATATAAGGTTCCATCTGATCTACTTCCATAAATGGAATGCCTTTCTTGCGAACGACTTCCTCACGGATGTATTCGGGAACGCGAAGCTCTTCCGGAGAGATGAAGATGAATTTGACGCCTTCGTAATTGCTGAGGAATTTAACGAGGGAGTGTACGGTACGACCGAATTTCAAGTCACCGCAAAAACCGTAGGTCTTGTTTTCAACATTGCCACGGAGTCTTTCGATGGTCAAAATGTCAGTCAGCGTTTGGGTAGGGTGTTGATGACCGCCATCACCAGCATTGATGAGTGGCATCTTGATGTAGTGGCTTGCCATACGCGGAGCGCCTTCCTTCGGATGACGCATGGCAGCGATGTCTGCGTAACATTCTATGGTGCGCAAAGTGTCCGCAATGCTTTCGCCCTTTGCGGTAGAACTGGAGTTTGGCTCGGAAAAACCGATGACCTTACCGCCTAAACGCAACATGGCTGCTTCAAAGCTGAAACGCGTACGTGTGCTTGGTTCATAAAAAAGAGTTGCCAAGATTTTCCCTTCGCAACTCTTACTGTATTTTTCCGGATCGGCAACAATTTGATGTGCCAAATCAAAGATTTCACGAAATTCTTCGCGTGTAAAATCTGCCGGGTCTATTAAGCATCTGTTTTTTAACAAAATAAATCCTCCTATATTTTTTGTGAATACTAAATAATCGTCAATGAAACCTTCCCTACGAAAACATCGCAAAAATAGAAAAATATTTTAGGGTCTCGCAAGTCTTTCATCATTTTTTTTCATTTTTTTTCAACCAAAAGAAATTAGAAATTTGGATTGATGGGAAAATGCTCGAAAAGGAGCGACTTTGGGTGAATAATGCTCACTGGAATTATCTTGGTGCTTTCAAGGAACGAAAGCGCATTGTAAGCCACTTTCTCTTGCGCAGTGGCAGTGACTTGATTCAAATCCCAGAAGAAGTCAGGATTGAACGACACCTGTTCCATCAGTTCTTTTTTCCCGTTCTTTACCGATATGCGATATATCGTTGCCGTGGTTTCCATGTCGTTTACGAACAAGTTTGTGATGATATAGGCATAATTGTATCCAGCTTCCTTCGCTTTTTTGAGTAGCAATTGTTCTAATTTTGGCTCGTTTAAGCTTTGATGACTGCTTACTTTGAGAACGCCTGGACCGATTGAAGTCGAAAAATGATTGTTTTTCAAGCAGATACGTTGGTGCCCGTTGCTGTACAAGATTTCGTTTACGGGTGTTCTGTCGTTGAGCAGGGTGATTAGTTTGCCGCGACGAATGACGTCCATATTTTCTTCTGGAACAACACCTTCAGCATCAAAATCATAGGAACCAATAAGTCCCTTGTCGTCAAAAGTGTGCAAATTATCTGCGGTTCGAATGTCTAATATGGGACTGATGACGCGTTTGTCCAGACATTGTTCCGAATTTTTGCTGTCTAATTGATAGGTGTTGCGCATGGCGGCCAATTGTGGTGAGGCTTGCATTAACCATTCACCGGCGGCTTGCTCTGTGACGAGTACGGGCCCATAATAGGCCTCCGTGATAGCTGGTGCTTCTAACTTTCGACAGAATTCGCTGATGAAGGATTTTGCCCATGATTGCAATAAATCCACATTGTTCAATTCATCAATGTTTTTACAATAATAGGAATGTGTATCATAAACATCCTTTCCTATAGGATTTGTTCCGTCGGCAGCAATGGATATAACGAAAAAGGATACAGGTTGTGCGTATTGCACATGATCGCTAGCATAAAAGTAGGCGTTTCCCTGGACGCCATTGATAGAAACGGAGGAATAGGAAATGCGATTTAGCAAACTGTCGTGCGCAAATAGCGCAGAAACCCCGTCAGTGATGGATTGCAAGGTGCCTTTGTCGATGTGCTCGAAGTTTTTGTATTGAATATCTGTTTTGATGTTGGAAACAGAACGGTCTGGCAGCAGTTTGTTCATGGGAATGCCAGATTGTTGCCAGGTGTTGCTCTTATTGACATATTGTTTAACGGTGTTTCCGTAGGCGTCGTTGGTGGCCATGCGCAACGCTGCACGCATAGCATTATAATTGTTGTCTATGGCCATATAGTTTCCAAGTGCCTCATAAACATCGTTTTTATAATGTGTGTTGTTAAAAATGTCATTTCCTATTTTTATGGTCGGTTCGACAAATCGCATGTCATAATCTTGATGAAATGTAGGATAACCTAAAGAACTTATGGTATGATAAAAGTGGGCGTCCGTAACCAGATAACTGATGTAGTAGGGCGCATAATTGTCATCTATGCGAAGTTCGCTGAGGTCGGCGTCAACTTCGTCTTGCATGGCTTGGAAAATCACATCCGAAAAATAGGTGGCCGTTTCCACATTCTCGTCATATTGTCGAGGCAATGCGAAATTTTTTGCTTGAGATGGCAATTGTTTGCGTTGCTCTAGCAAATCATTGTACAAGGTGGCTGCCTCATCAATAAGCAGGTCGGTGGGCGGCAAGTCGTCTGGCACTTCAACGTGGTATACTTTCGTCACCGTGTTTTCAGGAAGGTCGCCGTACATGGTCATGGTTAAATCGGTGCTCCTTTTATTGTTAACGATGGCTGAACCGTAATTGTCAAAATAATAGTTGCGGGAAACAACATATTCCATTCGGGCTGTGAAAGAACAAACTTCAGACATCGGGCCGTAATACCCTGTGCAACCACATAGCTTTTCTATTAATTCTTTTTGATTATAAGATAGGTCGGCGTAGGGCGCTTCGTAATGGAATGTGTCAACGGGTCTTTGATAGGGCCTTTTGTTCGTGCAACCCCTGATAACGGTATCACTAATAACGAAATAATAGTCATCGACAGCACGTTTGTACACGTCTGCAGTGGCATTTCCGATAATTTTGGATAGTAATGCCGTGTCGTTGGTACAAGGTAAGTTTATTAGATATTCCCCATCGAGAACGGGTAGGCTCTGATTGTTCAATTCCCAATTCCCGACAGACATGGTTATGCTCAGATTTCTTCGAGTCAGAAGGGTTCTGTTTTCGGTCGGGCTACCTAAGAAAACAGCGCAATGATTTTCTTGATTCTCAGAAACTTCGTAGATAAGTTCAAAGCAAGGGATTGTCTTGTGTGCGTAGAGTTTGAACTGTTCGGCAACCTTTTCTTGCAACACATGATAAAGAACATCCTGTTCTGCGGATGGCTGAGCAGAACAGTGTATATTACTGAACAAACACAGCATCAAGCTGCAGAGCAGGATGAGATATGATTTTCTCATAGAGAAGATTAGCTTCTGAAAATAGTGGCGTCGCGGTCTGGACCGACGGAGACGATGGAGATCTTGGTATTAGTTTGATCTTCTATAAACTGGATGTAGTCTTTGAATGCTTGTGGCAGTTCTTCGTAAGTCTTACATTGGCTGATGTCTTCTTTCCATCCTTGGAGTGGGGTGTAGATAGGTTCAATTTCCACATCGGAGGCAGTCGGCATTTGAGTGGTGACTTCGCCATTGACACGATAGGCGGTGCAGATGTTGATGGTGTCGAAGTTGCTCATGACATCGGCTTTGGTAAGTGCGATGTCGGTAATGCCATTGATCATCAAAGCGTATTTGAGTGCTACTAAGTCAAGCCATCCGCAACGACGCGGTCTGCCAGTTGTAGCGCCATATTCGTTGCCTTGTTCGCGCAGCTGGTTGCCCGTAGCATCGAAGAGTTCTGTTGGGAATGGACCGCTGCCCACACGCGTGCAATATGCCTTCACAATGCCGATGACCTTTCCTGCAAAATGAGGGTCCAAGCCCAAACCTGTGAAAGCACCAGCAGCGATGGTGTTGGATGAGGTGACAAAAGGATATGCGCCGAATTCCAAATCTAAAAGCGTTCCTTGTGCGCCTTCGGCTAAAACGGTTTTGCCTTCTTTTATATAATCGTATAAAACGTATTCGCTGTCGATGGCCTTGAACTTGCGGAGTGTTTCCAAAGACGCATGCCATTTTTTATCCATTTCTGGAAGTCTTTCACTGTAGTCGAAGTGATATTGATCCAGAATCTCTTTGTGTTGCGCAATAAGATTGTCGTATTTATCTTGGAAGTTGGGAGAAAAAATGTCGCAAACGCGCATGCCCGTACGAGCCGTCTTGTCTGTATAGGTCGGTCCAATGCCTTTAAGCGTAGAACCAATTTTAGCATTCCCCTTTTTGCTTTCATACGCAGCGTCTAATAATCTGTGCGTAGGAAGAATCAAATGCGCTTTTTTTGAAATATAGAGATTGTCGGTTGGTGTGAGCCCCATTTCCACTAAGGCTGCAATTTCTTCTTCAAAAATGACAGGGTCAATGACAACGCCGTTACCGATAATGTTGATTTTATCTTTATGAAAAATGCCAGATGGAATAATGTGCAATACGTGACGTATGCCATTGAATTCCAATGAATGACCAGCGTTGGGACCACCTTGGAAACGGGCAACGACATCATAGTTGGGTGTGACCACATCTACGATTTTTCCTTTTCCTTCATCACCCCATTGTAAACCGAGCAAAATGTCAATCTTCATATTATTTTTTTTTGTTTAGTGTTAGTAGGATACAAAAAAACGTCTGTTCAAAGAGACAGCGCAAAAGTACTAAAAAAAGTAGTAGGAAGCTCCATTCTGCAATTATTTCATAAAAACTATGAATTAATTTTTTTTAACAAATATAAAAAACTGAATGTATTGATGTTATGAAAATTTACTATCTTTGCGCACTTGTTTTTTTTATATAGATATCAAATCAAAAAACCTTATTATAATGTCAGATTCAATCATTTTTACTCCTTGTAAAATAGGTCCGATTACCTTGCGAAATCGTACAATTCGCTCGGCTGCTTTTGAAAATATGGCCTATGGAAACAAACCTTCTGAAGACTTATATAATTATCATACTGCTGTTGCAAAGGGAGGCATTGGTATGACGACCGTTGCTTACGCTTCTGTAGCGCAGAGCGGCCTCTCTTTTGACGGTCAGTTGTGGTTGCGCGAAGAAATCATTCCGGATTTGAAAAAGCTCACGGATGGCATTCATGCAGAAGGGGCTAAGGCGTCTATCCAAATTGGCCATTGTGGCAATATGACCCATCGTGCTACTTGCGGCCAAAAACCTTTCTCTCCTTCCGGAAGATTCAATCTTTATTCTCCTACTTTTACGAAGAAAATTTCTATTGCAGAAATTGACCAGATTGTAGAAGATTTCGGTAAGGCTGTAGATTTATGCCGTCGTGCTGGTTTTGACTGTATTGAAGTCCATGCCGGCCATGGCTATTTTATCAGCCAATTCCTTTCACCTTATACAAATCATCGAAAGGATGAATATGGCGGTTCCCTCGAAAATCGTATGCGTTTTATGCGTCGCGTG
The DNA here is from genome assembly GCA_024400815.1 of Bacteroidales bacterium. GTDB lineage: Bacteria > Bacteroidota > Bacteroidia > Bacteroidales > WCHB1-69 > F23-D06. The sequence goes on from JAKSMD010000040.1 coordinate 7,697, forward strand.
ATTACGCGAGTAATGGAAGAGGCTAAAGACGATATGGCTGTGGTTGTGAAAACCAACATGTATGATGGTTTCCGCAGTGGTATGAAAGTTGATGAATGTATCAAGGTGGCTCAAGAATTGGAACGCTTAGGCGTTCATGCTTTAGTGCTTACGGCTGGTTTCGTTAGCAAGGCCCCTATGGAGGTTATGCGCGGTGCTATGCCGTTGAAGACTTTGGCTTACTACATGGATATGAAGAAATTCTGGTGGCTGAAATTAGGACTTCACCTCGGCGGCCGTATGGTCATTCCAACCGTGCCATATAAAGATGCCTATTTCTATGAAACTGCTATGAAATTCCGCAAAGCCGTTAAGATGCCGTTGATTTATGTGGGCGGTATGGTGAAAAAAGACGATATGGAAATGGTTTTGAATTCTGGTTTTGAGGCCTTCCAAATGGCTCGTGCTTTGGTTCATGATACGGATTTTGTCAACAAACTCCAATCTGGCGAAGTGACGGAAAGTGGCTGCTGCCATTCCAACTACTGTATTGGTCGTATGTACACCTTGGAGATGAAATGTCACCAATGCATGCAGAAAAATGATATTCCTTGCAAGTTGCAAAAGGAAATTGAGAAAGCAGAACGCAAGGTTAAAGAAAGCAATAAATAGTTTTTGGTATATAAACCAAATTTAGGGATAGTTGAAGAAATAGCTGCCTAAAGGTGGCTATTTCTTCTTTTTACCGGTTAGCAATTCTTGTATTTCATTTAGCTTCATGAGGGCTTCAACAGGCGTAAGTCCGTTGATGTTGAGTCCAACGATGAGGTCTTTGACTTCCAAAAGCAGCGGGTCGTCCAGATTGATGAAACTGAGTTGGTAGCCAGGGGTGGTTTTTTCGATCGTCTTCTTCTTCCCATTTTGCGTAGTACGAGATTCTTCTAACTGCTTGAGTATGTCATCGGCACGTCGTAGCACTTGCGAGGGCATGCCAGCCATTCGGGCGACATGAATACCAAAGCTGTGTTCGCTTCCGCCTGCTTCCAATTTGCGTAAAAAGAATATCTTATTGTCAATTTCTTTTACGGAGACATGGAAGTTTTTGATGCGGGTGAATTGTGCGGCCATGTCGTTTAACTCGTGATAGTGAGTGGCAAAAAGCACTTTCGCACGATGATATGGATTCTCATGGAGAAATTCTGCTATAGACCAGGCAATAGAAACCCCATCGTAGGTGCTGGTGCCTCGTCCAATTTCGTCCAAGAGGATTAGACTCCGATTGGATATGTTGTTGAGGATGCTGGCTGTTTCATTCATTTCAACCATAAAGGTGGATTCGCCCGTGGAGATGTTGTCGGAGGCGCCTACGCGGGTGAATACTTTATCCACAATGCCGATTTCAGCGCTGTCCGCAGGGACAAAGCATCCCATTTGCGCCATTAAAACGATAAGGGCGGTTTGGCGTAGTAGGGCTGATTTTCCAGACATGTTGGGCCCTGTAATGATGATGATCTGCTGCCGGTCGTTGTCCAAATAGATGTCATTGGAGATATATTGCTCGCCGGGGGGCAATTGCTTTTCAATAACAGGGTGTCTGCCGGCTTTGATTTTGGGGGCGATCGCCGCATTGATGGTAGGTTTGCAGTATTGGTTCTCTTTAGAAACTGCCGCAAAACAAAGCAATACGTCAATGCGCGCAGCCAGTCGAGCATCGATTTGAATGAGCGATATATAGTCAAGCAAGCTGACAAGCAGTTCATTGTATAATCTGGCTTCAATTTCAAGCATCTTATCTTGCGCACCGAGAATCTTAGCCTCCAAATCTTTCAGTTCTTCTGTAATGTATCTTTCGCCATTAGTGAGGGTCTGTTTGCGAGTCCATTCGGCTGGCACTTTCGTTTTGTGCGTGTTGGAAACTTCCAAATAGTAACCAAAAACATTGTTAAATCCGATTTTCAGGGAACTAATACCGGTGCGTTCAGCTTCTCTTTGCTGAATTTCGGCAAGGATGTTTTTGCTATTGGTCGCTAAAGAGAAGAGGTCGTCCAGTTCTTTGTCAACGCCTCTGTTGAATATACTGCCCTTGCTGACGACAACAGGAGGGTCTTCTTGGATCTCTCGCTCAATGCGTTCACAAATGGTATTGCAGGGATTCAGTTGTTCGGCAATTTTTGCCAATGCGGGATGTTTGGCTTTTTTGCAAAATTCTTTCATTTGTTCCACCGCTCGGAGCGCTTTGGAAAGTTGCAGAACTTCTCTTGGATTGATTTTGCCTGTGGCAATTTTTGAAACGGTACGCTCAATGTCTCCCATGCGTTTTAGGGTGGCAGTAAGGTCGTCGGATAGTGCCTCGTTGTCAATCAAGTATTCTACGATGGAGATCCTCTCATCAATGAGCACTTTCTCCTTTAAAGGCATAAGCATCCACTTTCGGAGCATACGAGAACCCATTGGGGTTTGTGTTTGGTCCAGCACTTGCAGCAGTGTGACTGCATTTTCATTTGGACTATGGACGAGTTCTAAATTGCGGATGGTGAAGCGGTCTAACCAAACATAGTGTTCTTCTTCAATCCTATTAATCTTATTGATATGTTGGATTTTATGATTCTGTGTTTCATATAGATAATGCAGTGCAGCACCTGCAGCTATAATTCCTAAGGGAAGATTGTCAACGCCAAATCCCTTCAAAGAAGTCGTTTGGAAATGTTTGGTTAGCAGTTCGTTGGCAAAATCGGCCATGAAGACCCAATCATCCAAAGTGGTCAGTAGCATTTTTTCGCTAAAGTGTTCATGAAAAGCAGGCACTTTGTTTTTTTGGATGACCAATTCGGAAGGTTTGAAGTTTTGGAAGAGTTTGTCGATATAATCGTAGTCGCCTTCCGCAATATAGAATTCACCAGTGGAGATATCTACGAAAGCGATGCCGTTATTTTTATCGGTCAGTTGGATGGCGGCCAGGAAGTTGTTCTCTCGTTGTTCAAGAACTTTATCGTTTACAGACACCCCGGGTGTAACCATTTCTGTAATTCCCCTTTTTACAAGAGTTTTGGTTTGTTTGGGGTCTTCCAATTGCTCGCAGATCGCGACGCGCATGCCGGCACGGACAAGTTTCGGCAGATAGACATCGAGGGCGTGGTGTGGGAAACCAGCCAATTCGGTTTGCGAAATGCCTTTACCATGTTTTGTAAGTGTAATGCCTAGAATCTTGGATGACTTGATGGCATCTTCCCCGTAAGTCTCATAAAAGTCACCCACCCGAAATAGCAAAATGGCATCTGGATGCTGTGCTTTGAATTTGTTGTATTGTTTCATCAACGGGGTCTCTGACGATTTTTCCATGTCGAAATTTTTAGGAGGCAAAAGTACAAAAAAAAGTGTATTTTTGCCGCCAGTTTAAACATCTAAAAACTTTATAAAAATGGCTTACAAAATTAATCCGGATCTCTGTGCAGGTTGTGGTACTTGTGCAGGCGAATGCCCTCAAGAAGCTATTTCTGAAGGCGCTGCTTATTCTATTAACCCTGATTTGTGCATCGAATGTGGTGCATGCGCAGAGGCATGTCCTTGCGACGCTATCAGCTTAGAATAATCTGGTTTTTTACCAAACAAAAAAGGCGTGGATTTCTCCACGCCTTTTTTTTATGAATGAAGTAAAGCATTATTTGATGCCTAATTTGTTTTTTACAGCAGTTGTAAGATCATCGCTATCTGCGTAGAATGCTAAGGTGGAAATGTCGAAAACATATGCGTAATTGCCTGCTTCAGCTACACTTTTGATGGCAGCGAGCAAATTGTCTTGGAAGGGCTTGAGCAATTCCGCTTGTTTGACTTGCAGTTCTTGTTCGCTAATAGCAGCAAATTCTTGAATGCGTGCGTAAAGCTTTGTTAACTCGTCTTCTTTAACTTTCAAAACCGCTGCAGAGGCGCCGTTATTGGCCATTTGACCGTATTCGGCTTCTTTTTGTTTGAATTCGTTCGCCATTTGCTGGCCGGCTTCTTGAAGTTCTTTTTGGACGTTAAGAAGTGCGGTTTGAGCTGTGTCGATGCCGGGCATCTCTTTCATGATAGCACCATAATCAACATGACCGAATTTGGCTTTTTGTGCAAAACCACCCACGGTGCATATGAGCGCTAATAATATAATTATCAGTTTCTTCATGGCTAATCAATGTTATTTGATTCCTAATTCTTTTTTTACCAATGGGGTGATGTCTTCGCCATTACCATAATACAAAAGTATTTTGGTGTCGAAAATATAGGCGTAACCATGTTCTTTGGCCACTTTGTTGATGGCATTTTGAATGGCATCTTGGAATGGTTTTGCCAATTCGTATTGTTTTTCTTCCAAATCGTCTTGGGCATTGGCCTGGAATTCTTGGATTCTGATGCCGAGGTCTTCCAATTCCTTTTCACGTACTTGGCGGACAGCGGAAGACATCGTGCCGACTTCTCTGTCGAATTTGTCTTTCTTCTGTTGATATTCCGTCATCATGCTTTCGTACATGGCTTGCAAGTCATCTTGAAAAGCTTTTAATTTTATTTGAAGTGAGTCAACGCCAGGCATTTTTTCCAAAATTTCACCTGAGTTAACATGTCCGTACTTTTGTGCATCGGCAGAATTGATTGAGAATAATGCTACTGCTGCGATGAGTAATAAGATTTTTTTCATTGAATTGATAGATTATTTTGGATTAGTATTATCGTTGAAAGATTCTGAAATTAGTCATCTAATTCATTGTTGACAGAAATGCCTAATTTTTGAAGGATGGCTTCGTTGATGTCCCATTTTGGATCAGCATAGATAATAGTCATATCACCAGCGGAGTCGAAAACAAAGGCATATCCCTTTTCTTTAGCATAGTCATTGACGGTACTGATAACTCTATCTTGAATGGGCTTAACGAGTTCTTCTCTTTTCTTGAAGAGGTCTCCATCTTGGCCAAAACGTTTCTTTTGAAGATCCTTAGCGGCTTTTTCTTCTGCAATAATGGCATCTTCGCGATTTTTCTTGATTTGTTCTGGCATGGTGATGGATTCAACTTGGTATTTTTTATACATGGAATCGATAGTGGCAAACTTGTTTTCAATTTCTTTTTGCCATTGTACAGCCAATCTGTTTAATTCTGCCTGAGCTTCTTTGTATTCGGGCATGTTGGAGAGGATGTATTCGGAATTGATGAAAGCATATTTTTGACTAAACCCTGTGAAAGCCAAAAGTACGATGATTACGGATAAAAATAATTTTTTCATAGCAGTATAAAAATGTTGTTGTCTAACGATGGATTTCTTTATTTATTATTGATTAGTCAATAGATTGGTTGATAGAGATGTGGAACTTGCTTCCGCTCGGTCCTTTTGTACGTCCAGGAACTTCGTCGAAACCATAACCCCAGTCGAAGCCAAGCAAGCCGAACATCGGCAGATATACACGCACGCCTAAACCGGCGGATTTGTATAAGTTGAATGGATTGTATTCTCGTTTGTCGATCCAACCCTTACCGGCTTCAGCAAATGCTAAGACATATACAGTGGCCGATGGGTTTAAACTGATCGGGTAACGAAGTTCTGCGGTGAACTTATTATAGATGCTTGCACCTGTGGATGTGCCGTCTAAATAAGGCGAAAGCACTTCGTCGTCGTAACCACGCATGCCTATGATTTCTCGACCATCGTATGCGTATGTGGACAAGCCGTCGCCTCCTAAGTAGAATCTTCCGAATGGGGATACGCCGATGGATTTATTGTAGCATCCCATAAAGCCCATCTTAAGGCGTACATTCAATACTAAGTTGTCAACGATGCGTGTGAACCAAGAAGCATTGAATTTCCATTTGTGGAATTCCAACCATTTGTATTTCTCTTGGTCGGTAGCATGTGCGTAATCCTTACCATTCATTAAAGAGTATGGCGGAGTCAACTGCATGCTGAAGGTCAAGCTGGAACCTTCGCGCGGGTAAATCGGAGCATTGACGGAGTTACGTGACAAGGTGAAGATATAGCTGAAACTGTTCGCATAACCGTTGCTGAACACATAGTATCCTGACCAGTTGGTTACAGTATAGTATTCGTAGGAAAGGGTGTGCGACATTTGGAAGTAGTCGTCTGGCCATTTCAACTTGTTGACTAATGAGATAGAAGCACCCGCAATACTGGATGACTTGTAACTATCGTTATTTTTCTTGTAGCCGTTGGTTTGTTTTTGGTAATAAACGCCGGCGGTCAGGGCATTGGGCTTTTTACCTCCTAACCAAGGTTCTGTGAAAGAGAGGTTATAGTATTGATACCAGGAACCATTGGTGGAAACATTCAATGCCAATCGTTGTCCATCACCCCCAGGGATTGGGGTCCAAGCATCTTTCTTGAACAGTTTGTAGGTGGAGAAGTTGTTGAAGGCAATGCCTGCGGTTATTACAAAATCGGTTGCCCCGTAACCTGCGCTCAATGACAATTGGTCGGAGGAGGTTTCTTCTACCACATAAGTGATGTCAACGGTGCCGTCAGTTTCGTTTGGCTTAGGCTGAACATCCATTTTTTCTTGATTGAAATAGCCCAAAGACATCAGCACTTGTTGGGTGCGGATAATATCGGCGCGATTGAACAATTGGCCTGGAATAGTTGTGATTTCACGCAAGATGACATTGTCATTCGTCTTGGTGTTACCTACAATATTAATATTATTGTATCGCGCTTGCTTACCTTCGCGAATACGGATTTCAATATCGATGGAGTCGTTTTCAATAGCGACTTCAACAGGATTTGCGTTGAAGAACAGGTAGCCGTTGTTCATGTACAAAGAAGCGAGGTCATCGCCCTCTTCTTTCATGGTTAGGCTCTTGGTCAACTGAGTTTGATTGTAAACATCGCCTTTTTTGATGCCCAGAAGTTGGTTGAGCAGAGAAGTTGGATAAACCGTATTACCCACAAAAGTGATGTTTCGGAAATAGTAGCGATTGCCTTCATCTACATCAATGTCAATATGGATGTCATTATTGTCCAAATAGAAAGTGTCGCGGGTGATAACGGCATCGCGGTAACCGAGTTCGTTGTATTTGTTGATGAGATTGACCTTGTCTTTCTCGTAACTTTCTTTGATGAATTTTGATTTTTTAAAGATACGGAGTTTGACACGGTCGGCGAAATATTCGTCCATGTGGTCCTTCATATCTTTGGATTCATAGTATCCTTTATGTTTGAGACAGTAAGCAATGGCGGTGTCGGCCTTGTATAACGGCATGAAACGGAATTTTTCTTTTGTCTCTTTCATGGAACGCAAAAGAACGGCGTCGGTGACACCTTTGTTGCCGTTGATTTCTATTTTGCTGATTTTGACCTTTTTGAATTTTTGGATATCAAAAAGGATGCTCATTGCATTTTTTATTTTTTCATCAGGTATCTCCTGGACTTTTACAGTGCAGCTATAAAAACCTTTATCAATGAAATAGTTGCGTATGATGTTAACGCAGGTGGTTTTCATATTGTCGTTGATGATATTGCCTTGAGAGATGTTGAGTTTTTCACGAAGTTCATTTTCTTCGTTTTTAGTTGTACCTTTGAAACCGAAGGAAATAAGTCGGGCGCGATCTTCCAAGCGGACATCAAGGAAAGCAAGGTCTCCGCTAATTCGTGTAATGGTAATTTCAACATCATCATAAAGTCCCGTTTTCCATAAATTTTTAATGGAATTGGAGATTTCGTCGCCGGGGATGGAAATTCTGTCGCCTACATGAAAGAGAAGCGTCCTTTGGTCTAAAGGAGCCGTTCCAGAGGCAGTGATGCCGCCTATTTCGTATTCTTTTGGGTTGGCATAGTCAATTTTGATAGGTTCGTCCGATTTGTCGGAACCTATTATGACCTGCCCATAACCAACTATATTGCAAATAGTTAGTAATGAGAATAGGAATATAAACGTTAACTTACAAAAATTCATTTTTACATTATAAAAAAGCGGGCAAAGATAGTGAAAAAATCATTGTTCCCGAACCTGTTCCCCCGTTTTTCCAAAACGTCTTTCCCGATGTTGGAAATCGTATATGATGTCGAACAGATTTTCTTTGCGGAAGTCAGGCCACATAATAGGAGAGAAGAAGAGTTCGGAGTAGGCGATTTCCCAAAGCAGGAAATTGCTGATGCGGTAGTCTCCGCCTGTTCGAATTAGAATGTCCGGGTCAGGAATTTCATTATGATACAAGTGGTTGGAAATGGTCTCGGGCGTGATTTCTGAAGGGGTTATCTCTCCATTTGCACTCTTTTGGGCAATGGCGCGAACGGCGTCGGTAAGTTCGGTGCGGCCGCTGTAGCTGAGGGCCAACACAACAGTGAGTCCGTCATTGAATGCAGTTCGGTCGATGGCGTCTTGCAATGCGTTTTGGCAGGATTCCGGCAGGTCGGAAAGACGTCCCGTCATCATCAGGCGCACATGGTTTTTAATCAATTTTTCCAATTCATTGTGGATGGATTGGATGAGCAGTCCCATCAGCATCTCGATTTCTTCTTTGGGCCGGTTCCAGTTTTCGGTAGAAAATGCGTATAAGGTTAGGTATTTAATGCCGAGCTCGCCAGCGCCTTCGATAATACTGCGCACGGCTTCAACGCCATTTTTGTGGCCGAAGGTACGTTCGTGTCCTTGTTGTTGGGCCCATCGACCATTGCCATCCATGATGATGGCGATATGTTGGGGCAATTTGCCCGAACGGATAGTTTCTTGAATATTACTCATTAATGGAGACTCTTTCTAGGTTTTTTCAAATCGCAGGTTTTATCTTCATTGCCGAATTTGACGGTGAACGTGAGGCCTGCAAAAGAATAAAGGTCAGTAGTGGTGGTGTTGCCGCGTTGTTCACCGGCCTGATGCATTGGGGTGGAACGGTCGGCCAAGTCGGCTACGATGTCGCCGCGTTGTTCGCGAAGCAGTTCATTGTCAAAATAGATGCCGCCAACGTCGTCCAGATAGTCGGTGAAGGTGTATCGCATGCCCCATTCGGCTCCGAGGGAGAAGTGGCGTCCCATGGTGACTTTGATGCCGATGCCGAAAGGAATGGCTACGCTGGTCAGTGAGTATTGCTTACCGGGACCGCCTTCCAAACCTTGTCCTTCAGTACCCAAGCTCTGTAATTCGTATAGTGTGCCGTTCAACTCTGCTTTTGGGTTAAAAGAGAAGAGGGTGATGCCGGCATAGATATAGGGCGTAAATCTGTTTTTGCGTGTTTCGTTGTAAAGTTTGAAGAAATTGAGTTCTGCCTCGACAGAGAATTCAGTTAAAGGGGACTCGAAACTGAGATTTCGGGCGTAGTTGTCGTTGGTGAGTGCGTCGCTTCCGGAGATTTTGGAAAATACAAAGTCGGCTTTTAATGCCCATCTGGGCGAAAGGTTATAACGATAAAGGAATCCGCCGGCGATTTTGGGCTGGGCAAAAAGCGTAGTAGGGTTAAGGTCTCCTAAATAGAAAGAAACGCCTCCAAAAGCGCCAAATTCAGAGCGTTGGGCATGCGATGGCTGGATGGTGGTGCAAAGCAGTGCCAAAAGGAGTATGCTGATGCGTGAAATGTATTTTATCATCGGTACAAATAAGTTCGTAAATAACGCGGCAAAAATAAAAAAATTGCACAAACGAGAGTGTAATAGAAAAAAAGTGTATTTTTGCGCCCCAAAAAATTATAAATAAAGTTATTAGAGAATTTTTTAAAGAAAGGAGCCTTGAATAGTACACCTAAACCAGTAAAATCGGGCAAGCCATTTGCAGCACGCAAGAAGGAAGCCCCGCACAGAATCAATGAAAACATTACTTCTCAAACCGTTCGTGTGGTAGGAGAAAATTTCGAACCCAAAATCGTATCTTTACGCGAAGCGTTAGCACTTGCTGAGCAATTCGAGTTGGACTTGGTTGAAATCTCCCCCAATGCCAATCCGCCTGTATGCAAGGTAATGGATTATCAAAAGTATTTGTACGAACAGAAAAAGAAGGCTAAAGAAATTAAAGCAAACAGTGCCAAAACAACCGTTAAGGAAATTCATATGGGACCGCAAACGGATGATCATGACTTTAACTTCAAGTTGAATCATGCGATTCGTTTTTTGAAGGATGGCTATAAAGTTAAAGTTATGGTCACCTTTAGAGGTCGCGCTATTGTATATAAAGACCAGGGCGAACTGCTGTTGCTGCGTTTTGCTCAAAGTCTGGAAGAAGTTGGCAAACTGGATCAGATGCCGACTTTGTTAGGACGAAACATGACCATCATGGTAAGTCCTAAACCCGTTAAAAAATAGATGCACTAAACTCTCGTTATAAACTTTAAAAACTTAGAGAAATGCCAAAAATTAAAACAAAATCCGCAGTCAAGAAAAGATTCACTTTGACGGGCTCTGGTAAAATTAAGAGACATCACGCTTATCACAGCCACATCCTCACTAAAAAAACAAAGAAGAGAAAACGTAATTTGGCTTACAGCGCTATTGGCGAACAGAATTTGGAACGCAACGTTAAGCAAAT
>JAKSMD010000041.1 GCA_024400815.1 Bacteroidales bacterium
AGGTGCAATATCGTTGGCCCAGAAAAATATCTTTTTGCGCCAGCCTTTCAATTTATTGCCATTAGAGATAATCTTATCGTAGATTTTCTCCAACAGTCTGGGCACCGTAGTGAAGATATCGGGCTTCAAATCTACCATATCTGACTGGATTTTCGCTACATTTTCAGTGTAGTAAATGGGCAATCCCAAATATTGGAAAGAATAGTTGAGCATTCTTTCATAGACATGACAAAGCGGCAAATAACTGAGAATGCGATTGTTGGATGTAGTCGGAATAATCGGCAGGATACCACGGATATTGGTAAGGAAATTCTCATGTGTCAACATGACACCTTTGGGATTTCCAGTTGTTCCCGATGTGAAAACCAATGTGACCACATCGTCTGGTGTAATGCTGTCTTTAATGTTTTGAAGATATTGCGGGCATGGATTTGCACGTCCTAATTCTATCACCTCATTCAAGTGCCTGTATCCGCGCAAGTTACGGAAAGTGTAAACTTTATCCTTAAGAGCGGGTATATTTTCAATAACATTGTTGATTTTGCGCAACAATTCCCACCCCGATACGAACACCAATTTCACATCTGCCTGATGTAAAATGTAGTTATAGTCGCTTTCGCTAATGGTGGGATAAATGGCGACATGGATAGCGCCAATTTGCATAATCGCCATATCCAAAAAGTTCCATTCGGGGCGATTGGGCGTAATTGTAGCAATGCAATCTCCTTTATTGATACCCAATTGCAGCAGTCCGTAAGAAATATTATTGACGGTACGCACATAGTCTTCGGTGCTGTGTTTTACCAACACCCCATTTGCTTTTCCGCACAAGGCATCTTCTTTGGGAAATTCGCGCAAATCGCGCTCCAACATGTCAAATAGTCTGGTTACCTCCATTGTTCTAAATTCAGGCGGCAAAGATACAAAAAACTACAACGAATTTTTGGCATCTCCAACGATTTCGCAAAGCATATTTTTAGCACGCAATAGTTGGATTTTGACATTGGATAAAGATAGGCCCAAAGAATCTGCAATTTCTTCGTAGGAAAGTTCGTCATAATAACGCAATTCGATTACTTTCCTGTATTTTTCTGGCAGTTGAGCCACAGCGCAGCGCAACAGTTTCATGCGTTGCTTATCCATTACTTCCTCTTCTGGCGTACGGGTCTCATTTGCTTGAGAGAGGTCAATCATCTGCTCTGTTGTAGTGGTATAGAGATCATCTTCGATGCATTGTGGAGAATTGTTCTTGTGTCGAATGTAGTCTATACTGTTGTTAACCGCAATGCGGAACAACCAGGTTGAAAAAGCGTATTGCGGGGTGTATTTGTCCAAATAACGGAAGGCCTTGCCAAAAGTCTCCAAGGTCAAGTCTTCTGCATCATCACTGTTTTTGACCACCTTAAACATCATATAGTAGATACTATCGCGATAGAGACGCATCAATTCTGCGTAGGCCTGTTGGTCATTATCATCCAACGCTTTTCTCAAAAGCAGATAATCGCGTTTTGCTTTTTCAGTGCTACAAGGATTACTTTCCATTATAAGAAACGATGTTGGTTAATACGAGCAGACAAATGGTAGAACGGGTTGAGTAGGGCAAAGATGATATCGTAAATGAGCAAGAATGGGATCACTTGCTTCTCATTCAGTTTCTTTGCACCAAAACCATATATGAAATATTGGCAGAGTATGCGGAATCCTGCTATGCTTAGTACGATGGTCAGCAGCAGCATATTCTTTAATGACAATAAGATAGCAATAACAAGTACTATATAGAAAAGGAGATGTATAAGGTCAAAACCATTCAGCAAAATTCTATTTTTCAATGTGTTGAATTTGCGGGTATAGTAGAGACCCTCTTTATGGTGCAGCCAATATTTGTGATAAGCGCCTCTCTGCAGAACGGTAAACGCATCTTGGGAATATTCAATGGCCGTATTGTTTTTATTAGAAGCACGACTGATGAAAATATCTTCGTCGCCATAACAAATATGGTTATGGGAAGCAAAACCACGTTGCGCATAAAATAAAGGTTTGGCATAAGCCATGTTTTTGCCATCGCCGCGGTAGGCGGATTTAATAATGGCATGTCCAAAGAACTGCATGGCATTGAACATGTTGTCAAAATGCAGTAAGCGATTGAATGGATTTCTTTTCTTTTCAAAAGTGCTGTAACCCAAAACAATACTTGTTCTGGACACAAAGTTTCTGGACATTTTCTCCAACCAGTGTGACGATGTAGGACAACATTCTGCATCAGTGAAAAGCAAGTGGTCGTATGAAGCACAGCGGATACCCATAGAAATAGCAAATTTTCTACCGCGAATGCTGGTTACGGCAGAATCCAAATCCACAATCTTAAGATTGCTAAATTGGTGAGAATATTCTAATAGCAGCATACGCGTTTCATCTTGGGAATTGTTGTCCACAACAACCAATTCAAACTTGGAATATTGCTGGTTCAAAAGCTTCGGCAAAGTCTTCAATAATATGGAGGCCACATCCTGTACAACGATGATTATTGACACAGGAACCTGTTCCATTGCCGAAATTTGTTGCTTACGACGAAATGAAAATCTTGCTATTACAAGAAAATAGTAGAGCAATTCAGCTAATGTGATTACTCCGAAAACAATTAATACTACGAGAGATAGCGTATCCTCGAACATAGGTTATGGTTGGTTTAGGTTTGGTTTTGCAAAAATATTTTTTTATAAGCATAAAAGATGTATTTTTGCCGCAATTTACTAACAAAATGAAGTTTATAATTGACAAGAAAGACGAAAAGAGTCGCGCGCGTGCAGGTGTGATAACCACCGCACACGGCCAAATTGAGACTCCGATTTTTATGCCGGTTGGTACTCTCGGAGCTGTTAAGGCATTGCATATGAAGAATGTCCGTGAGGATGTTAAAGCCCAAATCATTCTCGGAAACACCTACCATTTGTATATGCGTCCAGGAACTGACATCCTTCGCGAAGTTGGCGGGCTCCATAAATTTAATGGTTGGGATAAGCCTATTTTGACGGATTCTGGTGGTTTTCAAGTGTTCTCACTGAGCCATCGCCGCAAAATCAATCCGGAAGAAGGCGTTTGGTTCCAGTCTCATATTGATGGTTCAAAACACCTGTTCAGCCCTGAAAAAGTAATGGATATTGAACGCGCTATTGGTGCCGATATCATTATGGCTTTTGACGAATGCATTCCGTATCCTTGTGATTATCAATATGCTAAGAAATCTATGGAGACCACTTTCAAGTGGTTGAAAAGATGCGTGAAACGATTGGATGAAACGGAACCTTATTATGGTTACGAACAAACGCTCTTTCCCATCGTACAAGGCGGCATTTACCACGATTTGCGTTTGCGCTCGATTGAGCATGTGCTCTCGATGAACTGCGATGGAAACGCCATTGGTGGGGTAGCGGTCGGGGAGCCCACGGAGGAAATGTACGAGATTGCCGACCTTTGCTGCCAAGCCCTTCCGGAGGATAAACCCAGATATTTGATGGGTGTGGGCACGCCTGCCAATATTATTGAGAATATCTCCTTGGGCGTTGATATGTTTGATTGCGTTATGCCTACACGTAATGGTCGAAATGGTATGATTTTCACTTGGGAAGGCATGATGAATATGCGCAATGAAAAATGGAAAGACGATTTTTCGCCCATTGACGCTAATAGCGATCTTTTTGCGGATAAAGAATATTCCCGTGCTTATTTGCGCCATATGTATGTCTCTGATGAAATTCTCGGACCAATGATCGGTAGTTTACATAATTTGCATTTCTATTTGGATTTGGTTAAGACGGCTCGTAAGAAAATTCTGGAAGGAACTTTCGCAACTTGGAAAGATGAAATTCTGCCCAAGATATCCAGAAAGCTATAATTCCTAAAATCTAATCATAATCTAACAACTTAATGATTTTTTTCAAATATTTAATATTCAGTCGAATATCCAAATAATTTTCAAATATTCAATTCTCAGCGCGATATTGTAAATCCGCTGAGAATTTTTTTTGCTGCAAATTCACTTGCGTTGAATGTGTAATCATTAGAGCACGAGACTTTAATATGTCATAAATTGATTTCTTTGGCATCCCTTTTAGCAATGTTAATTTGTCCTATAATTTATATTATGTTAAATAGGATTTTTTGAGAAAGAGAAAGGGGGCCCTTTCGGATCCCCCAATACGAATATTATGAAAAGCGGCGCATACGCACCTTATTTTGCACGAATATCATTTTTCCATTTCTTCGTCCAGCTTCTGAACTTAAGACCAATAACACCGAAGATGGCTTCACGGAAAATGCCGCCGCTCATCTTAGACGTGCCCATAGTTCTATCACGGAAAATAATTGGGACTTCTACGATTTTGAATCCCAATTTGTAAGCCGTATATTTCATCTCAATCTGGAAACCATAACCAACATGTTTGATGGCATCAAAATTGATGGCTTTTAGAACATTTGAACGATAACACTTGAATCCAGCTGTGGTGTCATTGACCGGAAGCCCTAACATCGTTCTAACATACATAGAACCAAAATATGACATCAGGAGTCGGCCCAACGGCCAGTTAACCACACTGATACCGTTGCAATAACGGGAACCTATGGCTAAGTCGGCATTTTGCTCAATACAAGCATCATACAAACGTTTCAGGTCATTCGGGTCATGACTGAAGTCAGCGTCCATTTCAAACATAAAATCATAATTTCTGGCTAAACCCCATTTGAAACCGTGTATATAAGCGGTGCCAAGACCTAATTTGCCACTTCTTTCTTCAATGAACAGCCTACCCTCGTATTCAGGAATCAGGCCTTTCACGATATCTGCTGTACCGTCAGGACTGCCGTCGTCAATAATTAAAATGTGGACATCAATCAAACCGAAAACGGTGCGAATAATGTTCTCTATATTCTCTTTTTCCTTATAAGTAGGAATAATGACAAGTCTTTTATCCATAATTCAAATTTATTTCGTTAAGACAATATATACCGGAAAATGGTCGCTATATCCGCCTTGGTAAATGCCGCCTGCGTACATGCGCCATGGATATCCCATATAGGAACCAGATTTTGTAATCATAAAATCTTTTCTAAAAACATGAGCTTCTACAAATTTATAAGTGTTTGGGCGAGCTGGATATACTAAACCTCCAGAAATGATGATGTTGTCCAACATTTCCCATGAATCACGATATGCGTAAGAGCCAATGCCATCATGATACATCTTCCACATCGGGTTGTAAAGGTCTTTCGGGGTCAAATCCTTGGTTTTGTTTTGCGCGCCCAAGTATTCCACAATAGCTTTGGAATTGGGATTGTCATTCAAGTCGCCCATGAGGATGAACTTGCCGTTGGGGTGTTTTTGAAGAACTTCATCCGCAATCTGTCTGGATAATGTTCCTGCAGCAATACGTCCTGGGAGGCTACGTTTCTCGCCACCTGCTTTGGATGGCCAGTGGTTAACCAAAATATAAAGCGTATCCGTATTGTCTAAAATACCCGTCATCAACCACTGGTCACGAGAAATAAATTCGGGCTGTCCTGGAACAACCAATGGGTAAGCTGCCGTATCAATAATCTTAAAACGGGCAGGATTGTATAAAAAGGCCACATCTACCCCACGTCTGTCTGGAGATTCGTGATGGCAGACCTTCAATCCAAGAGGTCTCAATCGTTCCGTTGCTACTAGATCTAATAAAACTTGTTCATTTTCTATTTCGGATACACCTAAGACTGCCAATCCTCCATTCATTTTTGCCATTTCTGCAATAACCTCAGAAATACGGTCCAATTTCAGCAGATATTTTTCACTGGTCCAACGATAACTGCCATCTGGCAAAAATTGCTCATCGTTTTTGTTAGGATCGTTGATGGTGTCGAATAGGTTTTCTACATTATAAAATCCAATAATGGCTTTGTTGCCATTTTGGGCAGAAGCGCTAAAACTCCATATACATAAAAGCAGTAATGCGTATAGACAGGTGTTTTTCATTTTTAGTCTTTTTAGAAATGGATTGCAAAAATACAAAAAAAAGTAGAATTTCAAATTCTTTGCAATATCGAATAAAGAATAAAAAAAACGCCCGACTAAGGTCAGGCGTTTCTATATATTAAATAGGTTATAGACTATTTATGTCCTTGGCATTGGTGATCACATTTGTGTTCGCCTTGAGCACCTTGACATTGGTGGTTGCAGGATTTAGCACCTTCTGCATGGCTGCATTTGTGTTCGCCTTGAGCACCTTGGCATTGGTGGTTGCAGGATTTAGCACCTTCTGCGTGGCTGCATTTGTGTTCGCCTTGAGCGCCTTGACATTGGTGGTTGCAAGATTTAGCACCTTCTGCATGGTTGCATTTGTGTTCGCCTTGAGCACCTTGGCATTGGTGGTTGCAGGATTTAGCACCTTCTGCATGGCTGCATTTGTGTTCACCTTGAGCGCCTTTAGCTGCGTCATGAGAGCAGCTTTCGCCACCACGACAGCATGCCGGCAATTTAGCTCTTGCAGCAGGATCAGCTTTTACATTGTCAGCATCATAACCCATTTTGCTGATTTCTTTGCGAATTTGATCTGGATTCGTCTTTGCTGCATCATAAGTGATGGTCAATTTTGCTGTTTTAGCATCGTATTGATAATCTTTTACACCTTTGAAGAAAGGAACATTTTCTTTGAAACGATCGGTGCAACTTTGGCAATTTTTAGAAGCATTCGTTTGGATGGTAATGCTGGTTGCTTTTGCGGATACAGCTGTTACTTTGCTGTTTTGTGCATTGATACCGCCAACTGTAAAAACAGCCATGACGAGTAAAAGAATAAGTTTTTTCATTTGTGTTTGTTGTTTTTAGTTATTAATTTAATTTATTGATATTTCAAATTTTAAGATGTCACAGCAAGTCGTAACGACGAAAGTTGTGTTTTATTGTGTTTGTTGAAAATTTTATTTTAAGACATATCGAAAACCCACATATCCCATAATGCCTGTGATAGGTGCGTAAACGACGGTTGCATCGAAATTATCACCAAATGGGTCATTCGCTGCAATAATCGGATTGGCTTGCTTGTAATTTAAAAGGTTCTCGCCACCCACATAGACTTCCCAATGTCTGAACTTTTTAGTAATTTGGGCATTGAGCATACAATATGTCGGAGAATATGCTGGAAGATTAGCAGCCGTGTTGCCCGCCATGTCAGGCAAGCGTTGTGGGCCATTAACTTGCAGTGTAACATTGAATTTCCACTTGTCATAGCGCGTACTGTAGTTGACGTTAAACAGTCCTTTGTGCGGACTCATAAGCACCTTTTCGCGCATCAAGCCGTTAGATTGATATTTAACATCATTATAACGATAAGCAAATATGAGTTCGAAGCGCTGGAATGGTTTCAATGTCACTTCGATTTGGGCAGAATGAGAGCGTGAGATATTGCCGATGCCATTTGTCACGCCATTGAGATTATAAACATAAATGCCATGAGCGTCTCTATCCAAGTCAATGATGGTTTGATTCAAAAAATGGGTATAGAAATAATCGACGGCCACAGATGCTTTGCCTCCAGGCACATTGAAACTTTGCACGATGCTTACACCAGCATTGTAGGCCTCTTCGGGTTTGTTGGTTTCCAATTCATAGTAGTTACGATTCGATGTCAGAAGGCCGATGTTTTCGGCAAGGACATGTGTCGTTCGGTAACCTTTGCCTGCAGATGCACGGATGAAGGTGTTTTTGGCAGCTTGCCATTTCAAATGCACTCGTGGGGTCCAAAACAATTGATTGAACAATGTATTGTAGTCTAAACGCAAACCGGCCATGAGCACCAACTTAGGATCGATAATATAGCAATATTCGGCAAAAATGCCGGGAACGACTTCGTTTGAAGGAAGCGCACCAGGTTCTTCGCCAAACATATAAACATCTTCACGATAGTTGTCATATTGTAAACTACCGCCAGCCGTTAATTTATGATGCTTGCCTTGGCCAAATTTATTAGAATACAATACATTGGCATACAGACTGTTTTGCCATGCATCAAAATTCTTGAGCCCAAACACTGCATTTGTAAAATGGGATGTGTAAGAAAGTATTGTACCAATGCTTTCATCTTCGCCTTTTAGCAAAAAGCCATTCTTGGTAATGACATCTAATTTCTTATTGTCAATGTGCAAGCCATAGATTTCATTGGAATAGAGATTTTCGTGCCAGTCATACTCTTTCTGTCCCCCTACTCTATTATCCCAAACAAAATCCACCATAGTTCGGCCTTCCATGATGCCAGGTACATCGTAATCCCAACGATTCATCACGTTGATTTGCTGGTTGCGTGGCACATCCAGGAATCCGTCCTTGTTCATATCAATTTTAGCAAATTGATCGCCCGCGTACAGCATCAAGATAGAGCTGACATTATCTTTTTTACCCACCTTGAAACGCGAATTGAAGTTGAGTTCGCCTTTGCCCATGGAATTGCCATATAGGTTAAGGAAAACACGTTCATAATTTGTTTCCGGTTTCTTGTAATCGACATTGATTTGTCCTGTAATGGCCTCATAACCATTGGTTACGGAAGCAACACCTTTAGAAATGCTGATAGATTCCATCCATGCGCCGGGAACGAAGCCAAGTCCAAATTGGTGGGTCAAGATGCGGATGAAAGGGACATTCTCCAATAAAATCTGACTATACACACTGGCTAAGCCTAACATACTGATTTGGCGAGCGCCTGTAATAGCATCGGAATATTCCATATCAACAGCTACCGTGCTTTCAAAACTTTCTGCCAGGTTGCAGCAAGCAGCACGGCGCAGACCTTGTTGAGAAATGACCGTCGTTAAGATGGGTTGAGTAGAAATGTAGGAACCGTCGCGTGAGACAATGCTCACTTCAGACAAAGAATGTGCATGAGAAAGAACAATCGTGATGTCTTTTTGATTACGACCGACTTTCATCGTATCTGGCTGATATGTTGGGAATGAAATCACCAATGTATCGGTATTGGCATAGGGAAGCGAAAAAGTACCATCGGTACCAGTAATGGTGCCTTGAGATGTGTGTAGCCACTGCAAAGAAGCCATATAAACACTACTGGTGTCCCCGTCTTCATTGACTTCGACTACCCTACCCGTCAAGTTTTGTGCGGTCAATGTCCAATTGACTATCAATGACAAAACAACTACAAAAATCAATTTTTTTTTCATGCGTTTTCTTTTTTGTCATAATTGTAGATTTCTCTACATATATTCTCATATTTTTGTGTGATAAATTTCCGTTTCAACTTCATGGTTTGAGAGAGCTCGCCCCCCACTGTCCATGTCTCTGGAATCACTCTAAATCGTTTGATTTGTTCATGATCTGCAAGCGTCTTGTTGACTATAGCCACCTCTTGTTGCATTATTTTTTCAAATTCAGGCAACTTTATCATGGCCTCACGTGTTTCGGGAATCTTAATTTTATGCTGTTTGAAATAGTTTTCAAATTTAGTAAACTCTGGGACAATAATGGCAGACGCAAATTTCTCATTTTCACCGATAACCATTACATTATCGATAAAAATAGATTCTCTCAATTTGCTTTCAACTACTTGAGGAGCAATATATTTTCCCAAAGACAACTTGAAAATTTCTTTTTTTCTGTCCGTAATTTTCAAATAGCGGCCTTCCACCAAAGTGCCAATATCGCCCGTGTGAAACCAACCGTCTTCATCGATAACCTCTTTGGTATAAGCTTCATCCTTATAATAACCTTTCATTAAACAAGGTCCTTTTGTAAGAATTTCGCCATCTTCAGCCAGTTTGAAATCAATACCGCGAAGAATTTCACCGACACAGCCGATTTTCAAGATTTTCTTTTTCGGATTGCCGACAGAAATCACAGGAGAAGTTTCTGTCAAACCATAACCCTCATAGACACGCACTTTTGCTGCCGTAAAAAGACGAATCACTTTATCTGGGATTGAAGAACCACCCGAGACGACCGTCATCTCGTGACCGCCCAAAGTCTCGCGCCATTTGCTATACACCAATCTATCGGCCACATTGTAACGCAACAAATAGAATGGATTATTGTTGTAGTAATCGAACTTGGTGGCAAAATTGAAAGCCCAATAGTAAATCGCTTTCTTTATGCCTTTCAGGTTTTTGCCAGCGCCTTGAATCTTGTCGTACATCATCTCAAACACACGCGGAACGGCGCAGAATCCATCTGCGTGCATATCATGCATGTCTTTAGCTATAGAAGCCAAACTGCCAGCATAATAGTGACTTACCCCCATGTATTGGTAATGATAGTTGACCGTACGTTCATATACATGGCACAAGGGCAAGAAACTTAACATTTTGGCATGATAATCCAACAGTTGATGGTCTTCCACAATGGGCATGAAGTTATTGCAAATATTGCCATGGGAAAGCATGACCCCTTTGGACTTGCCTGTAGTACCAGATGTGTAAATAATCGTTGCTATATCATCCGTAGAAATGGTACGCTTATTTTCAGCAATTACAGGTTTCCATTTCTCTCGATTATTTTTGCCTAATTCAATCAGGTCGTCCCAAGAATTTACGCCATTGATTTGGTCAATAGCGTATGTCATCGGTTTTTTCTCTATGTCTGGAAGAATGGGAGCTACACGTTTATAGATCGATTCAATACCAAAGATGATGCATTTGCAATCACAATGGTTAAGGATGTATTTGTACTCTTCTGGATTCAACGTCGGATAAACAGGCACATGTATCATGCCGGCCAACATGATACCCATATCAAGGAAGTTCCATGCTGGACGATTTCTCATTATTGTGGCAATTTTGTCCCCTTTTTGGAAACCTAATTCCAAAAAAGCGGAAGCCAAAATATGGGAATAATTTACATAATCCTGAATGCTATATTTAATCCAACCTTCGCCATCGCGTTTGGCAAAAAAATCAGGTTTTTCGTATTTTTCAGAAATTTCATCTAAAATGTCAAACAATCGTGTTGGTTTCATAATGTAAGTATTTTAGATTGGTATTTTGGAATATCTCTAAAGATTATTTAATGGTATCTGAAATCAAATATTGATTTCGGTCAGGACTATTGCGAACAATCATTTCTCCCAAGAATCCCGCTAAGAACAGCATGAATCCCAAAATCATGGCCAGCATAGCTATAGCGAACAAGGGTTGGTCCGTAACTTGGCGGAATGGAAGTCCTTGTGATTGATGTACCAATTTGGCGATAATCAACCAGATGGCGCTAACGAATCCCACAAAGAAAGCGACACTTCCCCATAAACCAAAAGCATGCATCGGCTTTTTGGAAAAACGGGTCATGAAAGAAATGGTCAGTAAGTCCAAATAGCCATTCACAAAGCGATTCCAACCAAACTTGGAGGTCCCGAATTGGCGTTTTTGATGCAAGACAACCTTCTCCCCTATCTTTGTGAATCCCGCCCACTTGGCGATTACAGGAATATAGCGGTGCATTTCGCTATAGACTTCAATGGATTTGACTACCTCTTGACGGTAGGCTTTCAGACCGCAATTGAAATCGTGCAATTGGATGCCAGACATCTTGCGGGTTGTCCAGTTGAAGAACTTAGAAGGAATGTTTTTGGCGATTTTAGAGTCGTAGCGTACTTTTTTCCAACCAGATACCAAGTCATAGCCGTCTTCGGTAACCATGCGATAAAGTTCCGGAATCTCGTCTGGACTATCTTGGAGGTCCGCATCCATCGTGATGACAACCTCGCCCTGACAAGTTTCAAATCCGGTATTCAGCGCTGCGGACTTACCATAATTGCGACGGAATCGGATACCTTTGATATTTTCATTTTCTTGATGTAAAGATTGAATGACTTTCCAAGAATCATCGGTAGAACCATCATCCACCATAATTACTTCGTAAGTGAAATGATGAGCGTCCATGACTCTTTTAATCCATGCTGACAAATCAGGCAGGGATTCGGCCTCATTTAACAAAGGTACTATTACTGAGATATTCATAGTTATTCGTTTTTCAAATTTTCATCTTGAGGAATGTTTTCCTCTTCATTATTGCCAACATAAGCTGGCTGAACATCCTCGATCGTGTTTTTAGAACGATAGTGGAATAAGGCGATAAAGAGGCCAAAAAACATACCGTAAAGCATATCCATCATGGCACAAACAGCAGCATATCGACCGGGTTTCTCATAATGAGGAACATGGGATTTGTTTTCCTCAAAGCGTTTGTCGGCCATATTGACTTGGGCCAATTGGCTGTTTACGCCCTGAATGGCATCCTGCACATAAGGGGTTGATGCTTCTTCTTCATTTTGAGAAACATAGATAGACAAAGTCTCCATCAGCACTTTGCGTCCATAGGCGGAAAAGTTACCCAAACGATAATTATTGGCTGTATCAGTCTTACGTTGCAGCGTAACCTTTTCATCATAAAAACGACTAATCATATCGATACCCTTTTGAATGTTTTTGCACACAGAGTCCGAAATGGTATTGTCAGACAACACCGTTTTCTCTTCTTGGGCAATCATCACTTTGACGGTATCCAAATAATATGTCAGTTCGTCAGCCGTGACCGTATCTTTATCTACAACCGTTTTGAAATTCTGCAAGGCCGTATCATATTTTTTCTGGAGTCCATCTCGCTCAATAACGGCATAATGCACCATGTCATAGCCGAATAGGAGGACTGATCCAATAAAAGAAACAATAAGGCAAGCCATAAACGCCTTCGGGAAAGAAAGTCGTGCCGGATAATGATCTTTGAACTCTTTAACAGCAGAATATAGCACTAAGATGTAACCGACAATCATCGCAATATCAAACACTTGGGTACTGCCATATTGGACATTGCGAGCAACCATCTTGACTAATTCAAGGATAGACAACATGGCCCCTAATAGCAGCCCCCATTTGAGGCAGATATTCCACAATTTCTTATTCATCAAAGTACTCTTCATGTGAAATAGGAATTATTCTTGATCTTTTGGACAGCAGAATTCAGTCAAAACGCCGCCAGTAGCTTTAGGATGTGCAAAACCAATCATGAGACCTTCTGCGCCTCCGCGAGGAGCTTTGTCAATCAAGCGAATTTCTTTTTCTGCCAATTCGTTCAAAGCATCTCCTGTGCTTGGAACTGCAAATGCCACGTGGTGGAGACCTTCGCCCTTATTTTCAATGAATTTGGCAATCGTGCTTTCTGGACATGTAGGTTCCAACAATTCAATTTTAGTTTGTCCCACTTTAAAGAAGGCGGTCTTCACTTTTTGATCAGTAACTTCTTCAATATTATAGCATTTAAGACCTAAAACTTGTTCATAATAAGGAATAGCTGTTTCCAAACTTTTAACTGCGATAGCAATGTGTTCGATGTGTGTAATGTTCATTGGATATAGATTTTTAAGTTAATAATTCAAAATGTTAATCTCTTGTTTTATCGCTCTTTAGAAGCGTTGTATGATGTTTGATGGTCCGAATGACAAGCATAACGACAAGGCTAGCGAGCAGTATCCACAAAGAAGGACGAAGCCATTGTCGTGCGCATACATTTTGAAATTCGGATTGGTATTGGATGCAAAGGAAGATAAAATAGTCGGCGGCCACGAAAGTGAAGATCGTCGAGAAAATCGTCACATATTCTCTGCGGACAAAGGTTTTGAAAGAGAACTGCATATCACCCTTTTGGAAAAGAGAACATTTAGGGATGAAAGCGGGGACTACGGCCGCCCAATTTTCGAACTCTTGACCGAATTGTTGGCGAAGGAATGCTTCTTCAGCAAACATAATGCGTTCGTAATAAACCCAATAAATCAAGGATACAATGATGAATGCCCAAACATTCATCGTAAAAATTAAAGTGCCCGCCCAAATCAAGTAGTTAGCAAGATACAATGGATGGCGGACAATAGAATAGATGCCTTTAGTGTTCAGATGTTGGGCCACTTGCTTTTGGGTGTTTCGGCCAGAAGTGCCCTTAGGCGTAGTGCTCACTGTATAGGCGCGCAAAATAAGTCCACAAAGCGTAACTAAAATGGCAATAACCGTCAGGACAACTCGAAGAGACATTGTAGGGTTTAGGGAGAGTGCGTTGTATAGGTCGTGATTCGTAAAGAAAATGATTGGGGCTGCAGCCACCATAATCAAAACGGGGATTTGACCACGGTATTTGAACAAGAAATTGCCAGTTCTTTCGTATGTTTGAATCAGTGCCATTCTTACAATAATATATATAATAAAACAGGCGGCAAAAATACAAAAAAAAACTTCTCCCTATGAAGAGAGAAGTTTTAACACCAATTATAATAATATTATTAACCTCTTTTTTCTTTAATACGAGCTTTCTTACCGGTAAGGTTGCGAAGATAATAAATACGAGCGCGGCGAACAACACCTCTTTTGTTAACTGCAATGCCTGCAACCATTGGAGAAGTGAACGGGAACACGCGTTCTACGCCAATACCACCGGAAATTTTTCTAACGGTAAAAGTTTTGGTAGCGCCATTACCTTTAATTTGAAGAACGGTACCTGTGAAGTTTTGTTGTCTTTCCTTGCTACCTTCAACAATTCTATAAGATACGGTGATGGTGTCACCAGCTTTAAATTTCGGAAATTCTTGTTTCGTAATGAAATTGTCCTCTACGTACTGAATCAATTCTTGTTTCATCTCTTTATATCTTTTTTATTATTATGCTTATTTTTTTGCGGGTGCAAAAATACATTTTTTTTGATAATGAGCAACTTATATGCTTCAGTTTTTTCCTCTTCTACCTACATATTTCAGTTTGTGTAATTGTAATCTATTGTAAAACAATGTTTTAACTATGTTTTTCAACAACAATAAATGAATATTTTTATACGAAAACGAGTCTCAAATATAGAAGTTATCATTCTCATCCTCAAAATTTATCGCTAAAAAGTTGGAATAAATTGAGGAAACTTGAGCAGAAATATAAGTTTTATTGGAGTGATTCGCGAAGACCAATGGCTTATGAGTAATCGTTTTTTTTTCGTCAGCTGCATTCGAAAAGTCCTTTTTTTGTTTATCTTTGCCGCAACGATAACAACGAAAACATATACTAATATACAACTGATTATGAGCACTTTTACGCATCTGCATGTGCATACGCACTACTCTGTTTTGGACGGCATGTCGAAGATTCCGGATTTGGTGGACAAGTGTATGCGAACAGGCATGCGCGCCATGGCTATTACGGATCATGGCGTAATGTACGGCATCAAAGAATTCTTCGATTATACTGATAAGAAAAACGGTGCTGTGAAGGACAATATCAAACAATATGAGACAGAATTGGAGTCCTTGACGGATGAAACTGAAATCGCAGCTTGTAAAGAAAAGATTGAAGCTGAAAAACAGAAAATATTCAAACCGATTTTCGGATGCGAAACTTATGTCGCCAAGGTGACAAACTCCAATCCCACGGGCTCTAGGATGGTTAAAGAGCTGAAGGAAAACCAAAGCGGACACCATTTGGTACTGTTGGCAAAAAACGAAATCGGATACCACAACCTCTGCAAAATTGTCTCCAGCGCATGGGTGGACGGATTCTACTCTCGCCCGCGTATCGACCGTGAACTGTTAGAAAAATACCATGAAGGTTTGATTGTCTCCTCCGCCTGTCTGGCTGGCGAAGTTCCAAGAGCTTTGAACAACGACGATTACGAGAAGGCCAAAGCCGCGGTGATGTGGTTCAAAAGCATCTTTGGAGATGACTACTATCTTGAAATTCAGCGTCATAAAACAGACAAGCCTGGAGGTGACAAGAGTACCTACGAGCGCCAAGTCGTGGTAAACGAAGGATTGCTGAAATTGGCGGCTGAAACAAACACGAAAATTATCGCCACAAACGATGTTCACTTTGTAGAAGAAGAACATGCAGAAGCCCACGACCGTCTGATATGCTTGAGTACTGGAACCAAGATTGATGATGCCAACCGCATGCACTACACCAAGCAAGAATGGTTGAAGACGCCCGAAGAAATGGAAGCCATCTTCTCCGACATTCCAGAAGCGCTGACCAACACTCAAGAGATTGTTGATAAAGTTGAATTCTTCAAACTCAAACACGGACCGATTATGCCGATGTTTGATATTCCAGAAGAATTTGGCACGGAAGACTCCTATCGCCAGAAATATACGGAAGAGGACTTGCGCGCCGAGTTCGAAGCCGATGAAGAAGGCAAAGGGCGTATCAACAAGCTGGGAGGCATCGACCGCGTGTATCGTATCAAGTTAGAGGCCGACTATCTGCGCAAGTTGACGATGGATGGCGCCGTAAAACGCTACGGAGACCCTGTACCTGAGGATATTATGGAACGCATCAATTTCGAACTGGAGGTTATGCGCAATATGGGTTTCCCGGGCTATTTCTTGATTGTACAAGACTTCATCGCAGCCGCCCGCAGCATGGGCATTTCGGTTGGACCAGGACGTGGGTCCGCTGCCGGTTCGGTCGTTGCTTATTGCTTGAAAATCACAGATGTGGACCCTTTGAAGTACGATTTGCTGTTCGAGCGTTTCCTGAACCCTGATCGTATCTCTTTGCCCGATATCGATGTGGACTTCGATGATGAAGGACGATATCGAATCTTGGAATGGATCACCCAAAAATACGGCAAAGAACGTGTGGCCCATATTATTACATATGGTACTATGGCTACCAAATCCAGTATCAAGGATGTGGCACGAGTGCAAAATTTCACCCCAGAAGAAGGAAACAATTTGGCCAAATTGGTCCCAGATAGAATGCCCGAAGATCCGAAAACGCATAAGGCCCCAAAAATCAATCTGAAAAACTGTTTAGAGTATGTTCCGGAGATGAAGGACGTCTATGAGAACGGCTCTCCAGCCATTCACGACGTGCTGACTTATGCCACCCAATTGGAAGGCACAGTACGCCAAATCGGCATCCATGCCTGCGGCGTCATTATCGGGGCTGACGACTTGACCAAATTTGCCCCACTGTCAACGGTGAAAGATAAGGAAAGCAAAGAAGATATCCTTGTTACCCAATACGAAGGGTCTGTTATTGAAGATGTTGGACTTATCAAAATGGACTTCTTGGGGTTGCGCACCCTCACGATCTTAAAAGAAGCTCTTTCCAATATCAAAAAATCTAAAGGCATCGATGTTGATCTGTCCTCCATTCCGTTAGATGACCAGTTAACCTACGAACTTTTCTGCAATGGGGACACCGTGGCCACTTTCCAATTTGAATCTGCCGGTATGCAGAAATACCTTAAGGATTTGAAACCCAGCAAATTTGAAGATATCATCGCTATGAACGCCCTCTATCGTCCTGGTCCGATGGATTACATTCCTGACTTTATCGAAAGAAAACAAGGACGCAAGGAAATCAAATACGATATCGATTGCATGGAGAAATACCTGAAAGACACCTATGGCATTACGGTCTATCAGGAGCAAGTCATGTTGCTGTCACGCCTTTTGGCCAACTTCACCCGTGGCGAATCCGACACTCTGCGTAAGGCCATGGGTAAAAAGCAAAAAGACAAGTTGGACCACTTGAAGCCGAAGTTCATTGAACAAGGCAAAGGCAATGGTCACGACCCTGTAGTTTTGGAGAAAATTTGGGCAGACTGGGAAAAGTTCGCTTCCTATGCATTCAACAAATCACACGCCACATGCTACTCTTGGGTGGCTTATCAAACGGCCTATCTTAAAGCGCATTACAGAGCCGAATTTATGGCTGCCAACTTGACGAACAACATCAGCGATATCGAAACCATCAGCATCTTTATTGATGACTGTATCAAAAACGGTATCAAGGTGTTAGGACCAGATATCAATGAATCTGACCAGACCTTCACGGTAAACAAGGAAGGCAACATCCGTTTCGGTTTAGCCGCCTTGAAGGGTGTCGGCACCAGCGCGGCAAACAGCATCGTGGAAGAACGCAATGAAAATGGTCCATACAAGGACATTTTCGACTTCGTCTTGCGTGTCAACCTTAGAAACTGCAACAAACGGTCAATCGAAACATTGGCACAGGCAGGCGCCTTCGACTGCTTTCCACAAATGCATCGCGCTCAATTCTTTATCACAGACAAGGACAAAGAATCTGAAAATGTGGTCGATAAA
>JAKSMD010000042.1 GCA_024400815.1 Bacteroidales bacterium
CGCGGCATCAACCTGACCATCAGCGCAGCGTGCGCCAGCGGTTCACACGCCATCGGGCTGGGCCTGATGTACATCCGTGCCGGCTTGCAAGACATGATCATCTGCGGTGGCGCACAGGAGACCAACTACCTCTCCATGGGCAGTTTCGACGGCATTGCCGCCTTCAGCACGCGCATTGACGCCCCCACCAAGGCCTCCCGCCCATTCGACCGCGACCACGACGGCCTCGTGCCAAGCGGCGGCGCAGCCACGGTCATCCTCGAAGAATACGAACACGCCATCAAACGCGGGGCCAACATCATTGCCGAAGTAGTCGGCTACGGATTCTCCTCCAACGGCGTCAACATCTCACAACCCAGCGACACAGGCTCCATCATCGCTATGGAACGCGCACTTAAAGATGCCGGTGTGGCCGCCAAGGACATCGACTACATCAACGCGCATGCGACCTCCACCGTGCAGGGCGACCAACTCGAGGCCAAGGCTCTCGACCAACTTTTCGCCGAGTACCGCACACCTATCAGCTCCACCAAGTCCATGACCGGACACGAGTGCTGGATGGCCGGTGCCAGCGAAATCGTCTATTCCAATCTGATGATGCTCAACTCCTTTATTGCTCCGAACATCAACTTTGAGAATCCCGACGAATACTCCCAGAACCTCAACATCGTCAACCAGACCCAAGAGAAAAACATCGACACCTATCTATCCAACTCCTTCGGGTTCGGCGGAACCAATAGCGCGCTGGTTGTCAAGAAATTCAAAAAATAACCGTTCACTGATCACTAATCGCAGATCACATAAATAAATACAATATGCAAAGAGAAGAAGTTATCAAAACCGTCAACGAATTTTTAGTAGAAGAGATTGAAATCGAAGAAAACCTTTTAAAAGAAGAAGCTTTATTAAAAGAAGGTTTGGGCATTGACAGTCTTGATTTCGTTGATATTGTTGTCATTGTAGAAAAGAAATTTGGTTTCAAAATCAAACCGGAAGAAATGAAAGAAGTCCGCACGTTGGGTCAATTCTACGATTACATCGTCAGCAAAGTAAACTAATCATGGCCGAAGCCCAGCAATGGAGAGGTAAAACCGCCGGCGGGACTTTCGGACAGAAGTTTCTGTTTTTCGCTTTGAAGCATATCAAGGCGAAAAACTTTTATTTTGTGCTTTACCCGATCATCCCGTTCTGCATTCTGTTTGCTCGAAAGACAAACAATGCCATTTACCACTATTTCCATCACATTTTGGGTTACGGAAAATGGGACGCTTTCAAAGCGAATGTTCGCAATGCATTCACATTCGGACGGGTTGTCATCGACAAGTTCGCCCTCTTAGCAGGTCGCAGTGACCAATTTCAAGTCACGGTACAAAATCCGGAAATCTTTGAGAACTTGCTGCAACAAGACAAAGGAATCATCTTAGCTGGCTCGCACATTGGCAACTTTGAGTTGTTAGGACATTGTTTGAAGCAAAATCTAAAACCCGTCAACGGGGTTATCTATGGCGGCGAAAGCGCCGTGATGCAAGCTCGCCGAAACAGCACATTCGGGGAGAACAATGTCAAACTGATTCCTGTGGCCCAGGATCTTTCCCATCTTTTCGCCATCAAGAACGCCTTGGACAACGGCGAAATCGTCACCATCCTCTGCGACCGCCTTTTCGGCAGCAACAAGAAAAAAAGAATGGACTTTCTCGGCCATCCAGCCGACTTCCCCATTGGCACATTTCGCATGGCCACGCAATTAGAAGTCCCCATCATCTCTGTATTCTTGATAAAAGGCAAAGGCTGCCAATACACAGGGCACCTCGTTCCGCTAACCATACCTGAGGGAATCACCTCCGTAACAGAAAAGGTTGATATTCTTTTAAGTCAATATGTAAAATCCCTAGAAGACACCCTGCGCCAAAATCCGGAACAATGGTTCAACTACTATGAATTCTGGGAAACACAATAGGGATCAGGGTTTAGGGGCCAGATGAAGTCACTCCGGATATTCGATGCCGAGCTTATTGGCTAAAATTTAAAGTTTAAGGTTTAAAGATTCGTCTTACCACATCATCACATTAACATATCAATTCAGTTCACAGATCACAATTATTCAAAATATATGAAACTCGAATCCCCGCAAAAAGAAATGTACGCAAAAGAGCGTTTCTCGGCCATTCAGGCACAGCGTTTAGCACAGGAAATCGCTTTTGGTCCTATAGTTTTCCAAGTCTCACGCTTGATGGTGAAGTTCGGCATCTTCCAAATGTTGGATGATCACAAAGAGGGCATGACCATGGAAGAAATCGCCCAAAAGGCCAACCTATCCATCTACGGTGCCAAAGTGCTTTTGGAATCATCCTTGACCATCGGCACCATCCTGATGAGAGAGGACAAATTCTTCTTGGCCAAAGCCGGCTGGTTTTTGCTCAATGACGATATGGCCCGCGTTAACATGGACTTCAACCACGACGTCAACTATCTGGGGCTTTTCAACTTGGAAGAAGCCATCCTCAACGGCAAACCCGAAGGATTGAAAGTCTTCGGCACCTGGCCGACCGTCTATGAAGGACTTTCCCAACTGCCGCCACAAGTGCAGAAAAGCTGGTTCGGATTTGACCATTTCTACTCTGACAACTCCTTCAAGCAAGCTTTGGAAATTGTCTTCAGCAAGCACCCCAAGACACTTTTGGACGTTGGCGGAAACACCGGCCGCTGGGCAACGCAATGCGTAACTTACAACAAGGAGGTCGAGGTCACCCTCATGGATCTGCCGCAACAACTCGAGATGATGCGTGAGCAGACTAAAGATTTGGACGGTGCCGACCGCATTCACGGTCACGGTTGCAACCTCCTCGACAAGAGCGTGCCGTTCCCGACGGGCTTCAATGCCATCTGGATGAGCCAGTTCCTCGACTGCTTCTCCGAAGAAGAGGTCACCAGCATTCTCTCCCGCGCGGCCAAGTCCATGGATAAAGACAGCAAGTTGTACATCATGGAGACCTTCTGGGACAGACAGCGCTTTGAAACCGCCTCCTACTGTCTGGCACAAATCAGCATCTACTTCACCGCCATTGCCAACGGAAACAGCAAGATGTACTACTCCGGCGACATGGCCCGCTGCGTGGAAAACGCCGGCCTCCGTATCGTCACCATCCACGACGGCCTCGGACTAGGGCACAGTATTATGGAGTGCGAGATTAGACGTTAGAACTTTGACATTGACTTTGACCTCACCCACATACTTCTCTACTCTTCAAATTCTCTACATCTTAAACATTAAACTTTAAACTTTAAACCAATATAAATGCCTTCCGCACTTCCCTATATTCCACAACGACCGCCATTTGTTATGGTGGACAGCATCTTGTCTTGTGACGAGGTGGTTGTACGCACCAACTTCAGCATCACGGCGGACAATCTTTTTGTCCAAGAGAGTCAATTTACAGAAGCCGGTTTGATGGAGAACATCGCGCAGACCTGTGCGGCCCGCATCGGCTGGCTCAACCAGGACAAGCCCGTGCGCATCGGCGTCATCGGCTCCATCAGCAACTTCGAAGTCATCCGTTTGCCCAACGTTGGCGAGACCTTAGAGACCTCTGTCACCGTCGAGTCCGCAGTTTTCGACGCCATCATCATCCACGCGGAAAGTGCCACAGCGCAAGGCGCAGTTGCCCAATGCGACATGAAGGTTTTTGTGATTTGACCTTCGCGACCCACCCTCTACTTATCTACCTTTCTACTTCTCTACTTTCAAACATTGACGTTGACTTTAAACTTTAAACCTTAAACTTTAAACATCATGTTACAAGTATCAAAAGACATAGACGTACGTTTCAGCGAGGTGGACTTGATGGGCATTGTATGGCACGGCAACTACGCGCTCTACTTTGAGGATGCGCGCGAGTTGTTCGGGCGCACCTACCAATTGGAATACATGCACATGTTCGAAATGGGATTCTATGCTCCCTTGGTAGATCTCAAATTCCACTACAAGAAAGCGATTCGATACGAAGATAAAATAAAGGTTGTCATCACCTTTCACGACACCGATGCGGCGAAAATCATTTTCGACTATGAAATCTTCAACCGTGAGACAGGCGAGCTGATGGCCACAGGGCAATCCACTCAAGTCTTCTTAGACCGGGACTACAACCTTGCCATTCAGACGCCGGAATTTTTCCTCGAATGGAAACGCATGAACGGCATTTTACAATAATTATTTCTAATACTAATAAAAAGAAGCTATGACAATAGAAATTCAAAAAGACAGCGATCCAATCTTTGTAAAAATGATCGGAGTATTAGACACTGGAGCAGCTGAGCAGATAGAAACAGAAATACAAGAAATTGAATCTTTAGCCCAAAAAACGATTAGCATCGACTGCAGTAAATTAGAATATATTTGCAGCTCAGGGCTTCGACATTTTCTCCGCATACGCAAAGCAGCCGGTGAATACGGACATGTGGTGACGCTCACAGGGGTCAGCAACAACATTCTGGAGGTCCTAAAAATCACGCATTTCGATAGTATTTTCGATATTCAATAAGCAATACCATTTCATACACATGAGTCGTCCTAAAATAGCTGGCATCCGCACCTACATCAGTTTGTCTTTATTAGTCATACTGATTGGAGGTATTGTATTTACTACGGGGTTCGGCATCTGCCTATATCTTTCGAGGACGCAAATCACAGAACTCACAAACAAAGGCATATCGCGCGATTTGGACCTCATCCACAACTATGTAGATGGGCAATTGCAGTCTATCGAAGAAGTGGCCTACGCCATCAGTTGGGCGGAAGACCCTAATTATGCGATTTACGATCCCACGGATTTCGATTCAGAAGAGAGCATGTTTGTTTTCTTAGAGAACATACTCAATGTGCATTCCAACATCTGCGGCATTGCCATTGGTTTAGAACCGTCTTTCAGTACGCAGCAGCAAGGTTCCTACGGTTTTGCGGCGTATGTCACCAATGTTTCCGGAAAAAACGAGCGGTTGCGTCTGGGCGCCATCAATGATTATCGCAAAAAAGAGTGGTACTGCAAGGCAGCGGCCTCAGACAAGACCTATTGGAGCATGCCATTTCGCGAGTCCAATATGGGCAAAGTGGTAACCTGCTTCAGTCTGCCTCTTCACGATAAAACGGGGAAGTTCGTCGGCGTACTCGCATTAGACATCAACACCGAGGCCTTCCGTTTGAAATGCAATGAAATCATGCCATTCAAACACGCCGAAGTCACGCTCGTTGCCCGCAATTACAGATTCATCAGTCACCCTGATACCTCCTATTTATTACGCAATGTAGCCGAGTATCATCCTGAGCAATGGAAACATGTCCAAAATCAGGATTTGACATTCCAAAAGAAATTCTTCCGTCTCAATTCCGCCGACAACAAATCGTTTTTCTACTTCGACACCATCCAACGCACCCAATGGATTATCAGCATAGAATGTCCTATTGATGAAGTATATAGCAGTGTCAATCGCATGAAACGAGACACCACATGGATTGCCATTGCCAGCATACTCTTCATGATTATCTGCTTCATCTATTTATTCCGCAGATTGCAGAAAATCACGCTTTCAAAAGCCAACTTGGACAAAGAAGTTAAAATCGCATCCGGCATTCAAATGGACATGACGCCCAAAGACGGGGAACCCCTGTCCGAAAATGGGCAATTAGACATTTGCGGATTTCTCCAGCCGGCCAGAGATATTGGCGGCGACCTTTACGACTATTTTTTGCACGATGGAAACCTTTACTTCTGCATTGGCGATGTTTCTGGCAAGGGCATTCCAGCCTCCCTATTCATGTCTGCCACCCACTATCTGTTCAGAAGCACTTTAGAATGTTGTGAAGACCTGGCGCAGGCAGTTGCCAACATCAACCGCAGTTTGTGCACCAACAACGAACGCAACATGTTCGTCACCTTCTTCTGCGGAAAGTTAAACTCAGCCACTGGAAAATTAGACTATTGCAACGCCGGCCATAATGCACCAATTCTCATATCTCACGAGCCTGGAAAAACCCGTTTCATACAAACCACCCACAGACTTCCACTCGGTATTATGTCCGATGTAACATTCCAAACAGAGACAATGAATCTGCAAAACGGTGACGCGCTGTTCCTATACACCGACGGAATTACTGAGTCAATGAACTTGAAACGCCAAGAATTCGGTGACCAGCAGACGCTCCAGTGCGTAACGGCACACGCCTCTGAATCGACTCAAGATATTGTCAAAAAACTCTATACGGACATCCAACAACACGCTGACGGCGCAGAACAAAGCGATGACATCACGATGCTGTGCTT
Organism: Bacteroidales bacterium; assembly: GCA_024400815.1. Classification (GTDB taxonomy): domain Bacteria; phylum Bacteroidota; class Bacteroidia; order Bacteroidales; family WCHB1-69; genus F23-D06. Next base: position 6,315 of record JAKSMD010000042.1, read on the forward strand.
CCGATACAACTCTTCCGACAACTCCTAACACAGGACTATTTGCACAATACAGTTCCAAAAAGAGTTCGCCTGGGGCGTTAAAGCCTTTGACATTTGCAAGCGCGAAATATTGGAAGAATTCTCCAAGTAATTTATTTTTTACTACCTTTGCGACCTTTAAAAAAGGTTTATCCTCAATTTTGTAAAAACATTATGACAACACCTAGGATTCGCAAAGGCATTGCCACCTTATTGGGCATTATAACTTGTTTATTTCTTTTCGTTGTACCTGCCAAGGCACAAGACAGAGACACGCTGTTCAAACATCTTGACGAGGCGGTTTCCATGGAATACGCATTGGACGCGCACCTCATTTTGGACTCCTTGCAGGCCATCGCCACGCAACAGCACGACGACCTGCTGCAGTTCCGCGTCAACTACAACCGCGCGCTGCTATTGGGCCAATATGACGAAGAGCACGGATATGCGGCCATTCTTTTCATTGACTCCGTAATGCAAGAGAGCCAAGCACCGTATAAGAATCTGTACCAATACATTCTATACAGACTGTTAGAGCAGTATGGCAATCAGAATCACTACACCATCAGTCAGCGCAGCAATATTTTGAACCACGCCGAAACGGGGAATAGGATAGCTGACACCAAACGTTTTTCAAACCTGAAAATCTCCGACATAGATACCTACGGCTTTGCCGACTTGCTGCTGCTGCGGAATCAATGTCTGTTCTCCAGCATCCAAGATGCAGACGTACTGGTCAAAACGCCAACCCGCGATTTTGACTTTATGTTCAAGGAAGATATCAGCACAAAAGCGCATCGTGCGACCCTCCTTGACGTGATTTTGCAAACGCAAATAGAAGAGCTGAGTAAAAGACACCCGACGCCCGAAGATTCTTCTTTCATCCTAAATCATTATTCAGAACTTGCGCAACCCGACTGGTACCATACGGTCATTTTAGACACAGGACGGGTGGCATCGGCACATCATCTTCTCTACCTCTATCAAACGGCCTTGAAACAGCATAGCCAGCAGGACAGAAACACCTGCGTGAGTTACGAAATCGACAAAGCGGAATGGCTGAGTTCATTTATCGACAATCCTACCGAATCCCAAAAAGGGAGGCTTGCTTTATTGGAAAAGATTCAGTCATACTATTCTGATGCAGACTCCCTACCTATATTATATAATAAGGCACTACTTCTTTTTGACCTCGCCAATCACAGTCTCAACAATAACGACAAAACGGGCATTCAGGACACGCTTGCGGAGTGCTATCGCCTCTTCCAAACCGTGGCGCAACACGGCGGGTTCTGGCTTTCCAACAACGCATCCTACTACCTCGCCGACCTTGACAAGGTGGTTTTATCCGTCAGTCCCACCAACGATTTCTATCCCCAAGCCAAACTTTTCTTTCCCATTTGCTACAAGAAGATTGACACACTCTACCTGACCATTAAGCGCGTGGACATAGAGGCCTATGTCCAGAACAGCAATTTCCGGCGATTTTTCAAGCAGTATAGGCACTTAGACTCGACGGCGCAGGCCTTTTTCTATCCGCTTCAAACCTTCCGGACGGACACCTTTGCCTTAAAAGACGGCAGCGACTACATCACGCACTACACCGACCTTTTCATTGACAGTCTGCCGGCCGGCAAATACTACATCCTTTTCCACAATCAGCCGGTGTTGGACTCCAACAATGTGCAAGCCATTTCGGAAATCTCCGTATCCAAGATTCGCATGGCCCAACTAAGCACCTGTCCATCAATTCGATATGTTTGGGCCTTAGATGCCATTCAAGGCACTCCGCTCAAAGGAGCAACGGTAGAAAGGATCGGATGGCACGGTTCGAGCCGCAAGCACATCAACGCCCGAGGTTATGCGAAAATCGGTGATGGATCATATGTTTCCGTTCAATATCAAACGGACAACTACATCAGAGACAGAATCGAATCCTATTATTATCCACATAATAGATATCGTTATCCCTATTATTATCATAGCAGAAAACCAAGGGTCCTGATTTTCGCAGACCGTTCGATTTATCGGCCGGGGCAGACTCTTTATTTCAAGACCATTCATACTCGCCATAAAAAAAGCGTATTAAAGAACCATAATTTCTATGTAACACTTAATGACCAGCATGGAAAATCTTTGGACACTATTTTCCTAACGACCAACAAATTTGGCAGCGCCGACAGCAGTTTCACCTTGCCGAGCACCTTGAAGTTAGGGAAATACCGCATCTGCATCCACGATAAAAAGAGCCGATATGAACCTCTGGAATTTTCTATCGAAGAATACAGGCGTCCGACTTTTGAAGTGCTGTTAAAACCCATTGAAGGAGAATATTATCTGGGCGACACCGTCACCATCGAGGGCTATGTGCGGGCCTACTCCGGCGCGCCCGTCGTCAACGCCCGGGTGAACTGTTTCTACATGCTGCCTGGGGAAACCTATTCTTTAGACACTACCAGCGACTATGCCGGCAGATTCACCTTCCGCTGTCCGCTTCAAAGCACCCGTCCGTATTCTGCGTTCATCACTCCGCTCATAACCGCCACGGACCTCAACGGGGAGACGCATAGTGCCGACAAGATTTCGGTTTTATGCCAAACAAAATCATTGCAGCTGACGGCTGATTGTCCTAACTTTTTCAACAGAGACACCGACAGTCTGTTGACAGGCAATCTATCCATAAAAAATGGGGCGGGCTCAACCATTGAGAAATCCTACACCATTGAGATCCATCGCGTGACCGTACCCGACAAAACTTACAAACAATTCAATCACAAAGTTCCAGACAGGCCTCTTTATACTCAAGAAGAATACCGCCGATATTTTCCGGCCTACACAGATGATTCCAAACTGTATAGTACCCTCGCCGAATATTGGCCTGTTGAAGAAAGTTTCTTCAACACCGACTGCAACGCACCAGAATGGAACCTCGACCCTCGTCAATGGGAAGACGGTTACTATAAGATCATCTTCAAAGTAGTTTCCCAAAGTGGAGACACCCTCCAAACCAGCCGCTTTGTCACAGTCTATTCCGACCGGAAATTCCAATCTAAAGATGCCATTTGCGTTCTCGCACCTGAGTACTACGATTACAAAAGCACCGCCAAATTCACAATCTGTAGCAGCTTGGACAATACCAACATTCAATACGGCATCTTCTTTGGCAAAAAGTTAATAGCCCTTCGGCACTTCAACACCAAAGAGGGACAAGTTCACCAAGACTCCATCCGTTTGAATCGGAATCAGCATGTCTCCATACTCGCATTTACGGCATGCCAGGGGAAACTCTTTCACAACGAAGTTCGCAGTTTTTGCTTCAAGACAAATAAGTTTCAATTGAAGAAAAACAAAAAATACAAAGACAGCAAATTGCATCTTGAGTTAGCGCACTACACAGACCAGATGAATCCCGGACAGAAAGAGCAATGGAAGCTCATTGTAAGTCAAAAGGACAGCACCAAGAAAGCCAATGCTGAAATATTGGCCTGGATGTATGATGTCAGTTTGGACAAGCTCTATGCCAAAGAGCAATCCTTCAATCCTCTCCGATTGGGTAACTATATGCGCACAGGCCCAAGATTCAGCATGAAACTACTTCCTTCATTTTCATTGGTGCGAAGTAATCCCGAACACATTTTTATAAGCAAGCTGAACGAGGCACCCTTCTTGCTGCTCCAAAAGAAAGAGCCTACCTTCATACAGGATTTCAGTCATTTATACTTTACAGGCCGCAGCAATCCGCTATCTCAAGGCGGCACATCCGTTATCAAAGGGCGCGTCACCGACCATACCGGAGAACCGCTGTCTTATACACAGATTTTCTTAAAACGAGGTGACAAGACTGTCAATTTTGCTATGGCAGACGACAAAGGAGAATACAGTCTGTTCGGTGTTTCCGCTGGTCAATATGATATTGTTGCAGATGCCCAGATGACCTGCAGAAAAAGTCAACGGAAGACCGATATCATCGTTCAAGATGGGAGGGTCCTCTTCATTGATTTCTCCATAGATTGTTCCAGCGAGTTAACGGAAGTCGTCATCGCATACCAGCCTCCTGTGTTTGATGCGGACAACACGAGTTCATCGGCGCGTCTAAGTGCCGAAGGGCTGAGGACAAGCGCAGGGCGTTCTGATTCCAGTGCTTGGGGAGACCAGAAGGGCGCGAACAGCATAGACGGGGACATCACATCCGTGCGCGGCAACAAGGCAGACAGCCAGGTCATCGTGGATGGTGTGCGCGTCAGAGACGGCAACACGAATTTTCAATATAGCGACGAAGAAAGCAACCCGGCATCACCATCCGCTGCCATCAGCCAATTGTTAGGAAAGGTTCAGCCGCGCACCAACTTCAGCGAGTTGGCCTTCTTCTACCCCACCCTCCGCACCAACGAGAAGGGCGAGACCGTCTTTGAATTTGATGCGCCCGAGCAGCTCACGCGTTGGCGTTTCTTAGCTTTCGCCCACACCCCGAAATGCTACTGGGACACGCTCTCCCAAGAAGTCGTGACACAACGCCCATTGATGGTCGTGCCCAACCAGCCGCGCTTCTTCCGCGAAGGCGACAGTCTGCTCTTCCAAGTCAAAATCACCAACATCAGCCACGAGGCACTCACCGGCAAGGTGCGCCTCACCTGGACGAATCCTGAAAACGAGCAGCCCGTCACGTTCCTGTTAGAGGACGAAGAACAAGATTTCATATGCGACTCAAGCCAGTCGGTCGTGGCCACCTGGCGAATGAAAGTGCCCTCTGACCTTGCCATGGTGAAATACAAAGTGGTCGCCGCCGGGCAGACAAGCACACAAGCCGCCAACAACATCACCTACTCCGACGGCGAAGAGCGCGTGATCCCGATTCTGCCCAACAGCATCAAAGTTTTGGAGAGCACGCCGTTCTACGTGCGCCGCGACAGCACCTTGCGGGTGAAGCCGAACTACACCGCCAGCGACCACGCACAAGATGAGCATTGGCAGGTGGCCGTCAACGCCAACACCCAGTGGAGCATCTACCAGTCGCTCCCCTACCTCATCGAATACCGCCACAACTGCAACGAGCAAATCTTCTCCAAACTCTTTGCCGAGAGTCTGGCCCAGACGATGATTTCAGCCAATCCGTCCATTGCCCGAGCGCTCAAGCAGGCACAGCAAGACACCCTTTCGCAATCACCGCTGAGTCAAAACGAAGAACTCAAAGGCATCCTCCTCGAAGAGACGCCGTGGCTCAATGCGGCAGCATCGGAGACCAGCCACTTGCAGAAGATGGCCACGATGTTCAATGGCAATACCCTGACGAAAGAAATAGACCGCCTCACACGCCGGTTGGAACAAAACCAGAAATCCGATGGCACCTGGGGCTGGTTCAGCGGGTTCCATAGTAATCGGTTCATCACGCAGCACATTTTGGCAGGCATGGCCCATTTGGATAAAATCGGGGCCAACAGTTTCCATAATAGAATTCAAGACAATGCGTTGGAGGCCATTCACAGCATAGCCAAGCAGGAATACCGCACATTCCAGGATGACACCAGCAAAAACAAGCATTTCTATTTTGGGAACATCCACGCGCACTATCTCTACACCGCCTCCTTCTACCCGCTGCCCGAATCCGAGCACATCGTCTTCTTCATAGACTCCGCCCGCAGAGCATACCCGCGGTTCGGTCTCTACACGCAGGCAGAGTTGGCCACCGCATTCCATCGGATAGGAATGCTCGCCGACGCCCAAAAGTTAGCCAAAGCGTTACAGCAGAAAGCGCACCGTAAGAACGGTATGGTCTATTGGACCGAGCAGGCCTACGATTACAGCAACCGCAATTGGTACCTCAGCTGGCACGAATTGCCGATAGAGACGCACGCTATGTTGATGGAGGCCATGATAGAAATCCTGCCCGACAACACCGAGAAGCTCAGGAAAGAGAAACAGGAGATGGTCGTGGGCATGCGCCAGTGGCTGCTCAACCAGCGCGAGGGCAGACATTGGAACACGACGAAGGCCACCACTGAGGCCGTGTATGCCATCATCCGCGCTAACCAGTATTTGGACTCCGTTGCTGACACCACCCATAAAAATTCCACGCGCAGCGACATCGTCATCGCCGCGGGCGACCAGACCTTCACGCATCCCGACACTCTGCTGTCCGCCACCTACGAACTGCAGCACACGCCAGCGCAGGTCTCCGTCAGCAACCACACAAAAGATGATATAAACGGCAGCATCCGGCATTGGGCCACCCTGCCGCTCAGCGACCTCAGCAAGGCAACGAGCGCAGGACTCTCCATTGAAAAAAAACTGTACCGTGAAGTGAACGGCGGCGCATCGTTGCAATGGATAACCGACAGCAGCACCATCAAAGTCGGCGAGAAAATCGTGGTACGCATGGTCATCCAAAGCAACAAGACCATCGAATATGTTCACTTGAAAGACATGCGAGCCGCGGCCTTCGAACCGGAAGACGTCCTGTCGCGCTATCGTTGGGCTGACGGGCTCTACTTCTACCAAAGTCCGTCGGATGCATCTATGAACTTCTTCTTCGACAAGATTGAAAAAGGAACCTATGTTATAGAGTACGCTTTACGCGCCTCCCAAGTGGGAACATTCAACAACGGCGTGGCGACGATACAGTGCCTTTACGCGCCCGACTTCACGGCGCACAGCAGTTGCCAGGAAGTGACCATTGAGTAGAGACGTAGAGAGGGAATCCCTAAAAGGTCAATGCCAATGTAAACAGTAGAGAAGTAGAATGGTAGACAAGTAGAGGGGGACTCCAAAATGCTAATGGCTAACAGCAAATGGCCAATGGCAGCCGAAGGCAAAAGGTCAATGTCAATTGTCAATGTTAAAGTTCTAATCGTTTCAATAAGGATATAGAAAAGAATTCCGAAAATATTGATGTTTGGTAAAAAAACATTTGTATTTTTGCAAAAAATAAACCTCATCATAATTATGAAAAGGTCAATACACCTACTTAACTTCTTTTTGTTCGCATTTCTTATGGGAACACTTTCCGCCCAAAACAGCACCCTAAACGGACAAGCCGTCCAGATGGATATGAACGCGCTGACTTGGATAGCAGCAGATGATGACAACCAGTTTGCGATGGTAACTTTGACCCCTGGAATGATGGGCGGTTACGAGGACCTCATCATCAACCGATATGACAAGAACACCCAGAAACTCGAAGTTCACACCGTGGATGACGACTTAGACGCACGATTTGCCTATATGCACGATGACCTTATTTGCGTACTCAAACAAGACATCAATAAAAAAACGAAATCTGTCGAATATCTTCAAGGCAGTTTCTTCAAAGATATAACACAAGTCAAGAAAATGAACTTCACACCGCTGTACAGTGTTTCCTTAAACGAAAACAAACTGTATTCCTATAAAATAGATTTTTCCCCAGACAAAAGCAAATTCGCCATTTTGACCCTATTGGCCCCAAAATCTGCAAAAGAATCACGACATATCGCAGATGTAGCCGTTTTTTCCACAAACGGAGAATTGTTATGGCATCAGCAACAGAATGCGGATTGGCACGTAAACAGAGACATTCCCTTCTACCTGAGCAACAGCGGCACCGTTTACATTGCAGAATTCGGTTGTCTGGACAATGCCCGATATCAACGCGAAGATTCTCTATACATCTCCGTGTACAACGCACAGGGCATTGAAAACACCAAGGAATCCTTAGGCAACCATGCCAAATATTACTGCGGAAAATGTCTTTTGAAAGACAACCGATTGGTCATCACCGGCATAGCCTGTCCTAACGGCCGAAATTCGAATCAACTCACCACATTCTTTGTTTCGGAAGATGGATCTGTAGAGCAAGTGACGACCGAAGTCGAACTTCCTACAGTCCCTGAGGGAATCGTGTATGATGCTAAGGAATTTTATGGTGCACCTGATGCCTTCGTGCCCTACATTTCCCAAGTCTGTGAATTGAAAAATGGGAAATTGTTCCTAGTTGGAGAGTATATCAAGCGCGGTGAAGTAGGCACCAGCATCACCCTTGGCGGCATGGCCGGTTTTTCTTCTGATATCATATATGGTTACTATTCCCGAAACCTATTCTGCACTACATTGTCGCCTGATGGAGAAGAACTTGAAACGCACACTTACCCCAGAGCGACCATCACGGTTGAACTTTGGCCTAACAAGGTAAACAACAACCCTCCCTATGTTTTTGAGCATGACGACGACATCTACTTGCTCTATAACGAAAACAAAGCGAACTTTCAGGCAACACAACCTCAACGATGGACTTTCTTATACAACAATATGGCTGACAAATGTTGCGTAGTCTTATCCAAAATCGAAAATGGGGATCAGCTATCAAACAAGGTGCTCTATACCGCCCAAGCATTCCCTTACCCACAACAACCCGCTTTAACCAGCAATTTTGAATTCTTCAGCAAAGTACTAACCATTGACGAAAATGCCGTCTATTATTTGCTCAAGCACGACAAAGAGTTCCGTATTGAAAAAATTTCTTGGTAACATATAAATTAACATATCACATAAATTAACACATCACAAACTTCTAAAATTCACCCCCTATGAGAAAAAAGACCCTTACCCTCCTCTTCTGTCTGTTGGCAGGTTTAAGCACAATGTTCATCGCATGCGAAGATCCAGATCCTATTGATCCAATCACGCCGGAAGAACCCACACCGGACGACCCTGTCAGCGAAGACACGGTTGAGACCTACTCCATCCTCGGTCACTGGATTATGGAAAAAGCCACCCAAAATTCCAACGGCAATGAAATTGATATGAGCAACTTTTATGTCAACTTCCAACTCATATTTGAAGAAGACGGCACTTTAATCACCACTGATGACATCAATCAATCCGAAATGGCATGGACCCTCGAGGGCGACCAACTGGGCTTCATCCAAGTTCCTGGAGCCGAACCTGTCATGTACACCATCAAGAAACTCACAGCCGACGAATTGGACATTGAAAACGGCACCGGCTCCAATGTGGTGACACTGATGGAATTCAAGCGTATGTAAGAGCATCAAGCGTATGTAAGGGCGAATAATTATTCGCCCTTACTTCACCCTTACTTCGCCCTTACTTCATAGTCCCAACTTTTTTTCCTACTTTTGCAACCTTTTTGAAAAGTATTTAAAAGCACACTGTTTTGAACGATATCATATACAAAATCGGTGAGGGCGTCGTCTCTCCGTTGGGCATGACCGCCGGCGCAGTTTATGAGGCGCTATGCAAGGGCGAGAGCCGCGCGCAGCGCTACGAGAACACCTTCGGGCTCCCCGAGCCTTTCTTCGCCTCCCTGTTGGACGAGGACAAACTGGACAGTGCCTTCAGCGCGCTGTGGGACTACGGCACCGAGGGCTACACCAAAGTGGAGAAGGCCGCCATCGTGGCTGCGGCACAGGCCATCAACGAGGCCAACATCGCCGCCGACCGCGAAGAGGTCATCTTCGTACTTTCCACCACCAAAGGGAATGTGGATTTGCTGGAGAACAATCCATACGAGCCGGAGCGCCCCTATCTGTGGCGCACGGCACAACTCATCACAGAATACTTCGACAACCCCAACACGCCGATAGTGGTCAGCAACGCCTGCATCTCCGGGTGTGCCGCACAGATTGCCGCCATCAACCAACTGCGCTATGGTGGGTACAAGTACGCCGTCGTGATTGGCGCAGAGGCCCTGTCGAAATTCGTCATCTCCGGGTTCCAGTCGTTCAAGGCCCTGTCGCCTGAGCGCTGCAAGCCATTCGACGCCAACCGACGCGGACTGAACCTCGGCGAGGCGGCTGCCGCCATCGTCTATACCATTGGCACCGACGAAGAGTTGGATGCCGGCACGCTCATCGTGCAAGGCGCCGCCATCAACAATGACGCCAACCACATCTCCGGGCCATCGCGCACAGGCGAGGGCCTCCTGCGTTCCATCACCAAAGCCAACGAAGGCTTCGACACCTCGCGCCTGGCATTCATCAACGCCCACGGCACCGCCACACTCTACAACGACGATATGGAATCCATAGCCATCAGTCGCGCCGGACTGCAAGACGTGCCCGTCAACAGTTTGAAAGGCTACTTCGGTCACACGCTCGGCGCCGCCGGCATCTTGGAGACCATCCTCTCCGCCCACGCCCTGAACCACGGCCGCGTACTGCCCACATTAGGCACCGACACCCCGGGCACCGCCGCCACCGTCAATGTGTGCCTGCAATCCCAAGCCACCCGCGGCGACAGCTTCATGAAACTCATCTCCGGCTTCGGCGGCAGCAACGCCACAATGACGTTTAGAGTTAAGAGATAAGAACTAAGAGATGAGAGATAAAAATGTTGTTAAACTTGGAACTGCCTGCGGCTGCCATTTGCCATTAATTGTTAGCCATTAGCATTTTAGAGCCTCCCCACTTGAAACCTGAAACCTGAAACTACAGCCCCATGTCCTACACCATAACATCACAATGCCAAATCAACGACCAGCAGGTCATACTCAACGACAACCTCCTCGTGCAGCGCACGGGTGAGGGCGACTGGCTCGCCGACATATACCACGCCATCGGCATGCAGTATCCCAAATTCTTCAAGATGGACAACTTATGCAAGGCCGGCACCTTGGCGGCAGAGTTACTGCTTCGCGACCTCGACTTTGACCGCGAGGATGTAAAGCCCGACTGGGCGGTCATCTTGATGAACAGCGCATCGTCCTTAGACGACGACCGCAAATACCAGCAGACCATTGCCGATGCGGAGAACTACTACCCCAGCCCGGCCGTATTTGTCTATACTTTGGCCAACATCGTGACGGGCGAAATCTGCATCCGCCACAAGATTGGCGGAGAGAGTTCCTTCTACATTTTCGAGCAATTTGACGAAACGCAGATGCATACCTTTGTGCAGCAAGCCTTCGCTTCCAATCCGGAACTGACGCACGTCATCTGCGGCTGGGTCGATGTGGACGGGGACACGATGGATGTGCGGATGTGGTTAGTGGTAAAAGTCTGATTTCCGCCTACGGCGTGCTTTCACCAATTAGAATAATGAGAATAATTGGAATAATTATTTTAATAATTTTAATTATTCTAATTAGTGAACGCGGAGCGTCAGCGATCATCTCGACGGACGCGATGAATCGCGTCCCTACAAAGGCTGGGAAATCTTATGGCAAATTGCAGTCCTCCTTTCGATTTTCTCCGAAATTCGACCTCTCAAATGTTTCCTGGAAAGAAAATGCCAAAAATGAAAATATGCATATTCCCTATACTAAGTTGCAAAAAGGACATCTTTTTCTGCAATTTTTCAACAATTTGTAACACTGCATTTTACACTTAACATCGTTTTCTTATTGTAGTATCTTTGGCGGCAGAAATTTAAAACGAAACACTATGGAAGAATTAGAAAACGTAGAATCAAAAATCATCACACTTCGGAACCAACAGGTTATTCTCGATTGTGATGTCGCCGAATTGTACGGTGTGCAAACAAAAGAAATCAACCAGGCAGTCAAGAACAACCCTGAAAAGTTCCCTGATGGATATATCTTTTTATTAGGGAAGGAGGAAAAAAAGGAACTGGTCAAAAATTTTGACCGGTTCAATTCACAAAAACATTCATCTGCTACATTAAAAGCTTTCACGGAGAAAGGCTTGTATATGTTGGCCACTATTTTGAAAAGTCCTCAGGCCGTGCAAACCACCATAGCCATTGTGGAGGCGTATG